>CAZRHW010000365.1:0-3984 GCA_964599785.1 uncultured Bacteroides sp.
AATGCATGTGATATCTTATAAAGCTATAAGAGAATTTGTTAAGGATCATCCTGATGCTGAAATTAAACTTGGGCGGTGGTATAAATGGATGAAAAAAGGTAGATACAATAATTTTAATGAGCTAAAGAGAAAATTCTCCGGTGTTGATTATATTGGTAATGACCGCTATGTTTTCAATATTAGTGGTAAAAATTACCGATTGGTTGCAATGATAAATTTCAAGGCACACCGGGCTTACATAAGATATATCGGAAATCATGCAGATTATGATAAAATAGATTGTTCAAAAATTTAATAGCCATGGCAGAAATACAGAATGAAGCTCAGTATGAGGCAATGATTGAGCGGATTGAGGAATTACTTAAAGTAGTAAGTAATGAAACACCTGAGACAGACCGGTATTTCATCGAACTTGATGTGATATCCAACCTGGTTGAAGAGTATGAAGAGAAGTACTTTCCAATTGAGATGCCGACCCTGGCTGAAATCATTAAAGATGAAATGGCTGAAAGGGGGATTACTCAGAAGGAGCTGGCAGAACTTCTTGGTGTAAGCCCTTCCCGCATAAGCGAATACATGACCGGTAAAGCAGAACCCACGCTAAAAGTAGCAAGGCTTCTGAATAAAAAACTGGATATAGATGCCGAATTTCTGCTCGGATAGACCAGCGTTCAGTCATTAAAACTCAAGGTTGCAACAGGTTCCTGTACCTTTTTCAGATTCTACTTCGATTCGTCCCTTATGTAGTTTCATGATTTGTCTCGAAAGACTCAAACCGATCCCGGAGCCCTCTTTCCTGGTTGAATAGAAAGGGACGAAATTCTGGTCAAGGTTCTCTTGATCTATACTTGTTCCATTATCACGAACACTGATTTTGATGCCAGTCTCAGTGTTTTGAACGGCACTTAATTCAATCAAACGATTATCTCTGTCTTTCATTACCTCAATAGCATTCCGGATCAGGGCAACCAGGTTCATGTCCGTTTTTTCAAGGGCTCTGATGTCGTGTATTTTCGTTATTCCGGATTTGCCTGTCCCGATGCAAATCGGGATTTCTATTGCTCGCTTCCACAAGGCCACAATCACAATCAGCTCGAGAATGTTTGCAAGCGAAAATTTCCCGATTCCCGACATTTCTAGTTTTTTTCGAAGATTTGAGGCGCCGGCAAAGCTCCTCAAATTAGCTGGAATTAGATATAATCCATCTTTATTTTATTACCTTCGTTACCGTTCAATAATTACCTGTAACCTTCAATCAACAGCTTAGATTTTATCAGACACTTTGTGCTGGTGAACAGGATTATCTCGTAACATCCATTTTCCGGTATAATGAATATTAGAACAATCATTCATCTTATTGTATATCCGCTTTTGTTGAGTTTAATATATCAATACACATTTGCTCAATATCCGGATGATCAGGTTGCAGGTCAGTTAAATACCTTATTCGATGAAATGTACGGATTGGACCAGAAACTCATCAGAGGCGCTCAGTATTATGATAAATATCCCGGGTCGCAGGGAAATGAATTCCTGGGCTCGGATGATTTTGCCAGAGGGAGGCTTGTGATAAATGGAGTGGAGTATAATCATGTAGATATCAGATATGATATTTATAACCAGCAGGTTAATCTTCAGTTTCGTAATCATTCTTCAGCAGTAAATGCAGTTGTATTAAATAATGATAATATTGAGGAGTTTGAATTGAACGGGATGGTATTTCGAAAATACTTTTTCCCTGAAACCGGCACATCATTTTTTCAGATCATTGCGGAGGGCAGGATAACCTGTCTCAGCTTCTGGTATAAAAACTTGTCTCACCGGACATCTGTTGATTACGTATACGAATTTTCTGATTCACGAAAGAAATCATTTCTTCTGATAGATACAATACTATATAAATATAGTTGGAAACAGACATTTATTAAGTTATTCCCCGAAAATATGCCCGGATTGCGAAAATATATCAATCAGAATAATATCAGGTTAAGAAAAGCTTCTGATTCAACCATGAAGAAACTTATTGAATATTGTGATTCATTATCAAATCCCGAAAGTGAAGAATAAATGAGGTCTGTCATCATTACATATACTGTTATCATTTTATTCTTCCCGATAACTGTGAACGCCCAGGATCTTCCATTATCCATGCATGCCACACAATTACCATTTACTGAATTTGTCAGGGAAGCTGAAAGGCAGACCGGAACGAGGTTCATTTATAGAAAACAATGGGTGGAGGATCTTACAATTTCAGTGTCGGCTGATGAAAAAGATCTAACAGATATTTTAGCAGCAATTTTAACCGGAAAGAATTTGTATTACTATATTGATCAGGATAAGAACGTTTTTATTACCAGGGGTCAGCCATTGATCGTTGAGCTTCCGGAATACAGAAATGAAGGGATCAGTTTAGATCAGATCGGCGAAAGTGATCAGGGGGAAGAACTCACGGCCACCGAACAAATGTATATCAGGGGCCGGGCAGGAGGCATAATTGAGACCATTACCATTGGGCAGAATGACAACAATAATCAGGGAAACATTGTGGTTATCAATGGGCAGATAAAAGAAAAAGAGACCGGTGAGCCGTTAATAGGTGCGACCATTTATATAGAGGATCTGTCCAAAGGATATGTCACCGATATTAATGGCCATTTCACAATTTCTTTACCAAGGGGAAAGTATCTGACCAGGTTTAATTGCCTGGGCAAGGAAGAATTACACTATTACCTGCATGTACTTTCCGGTGGTATTTTAAATATTGAGCTTGAGAACAAGTTATATCCCATCCATGAAATCACCATCATTGCCAATCAATATAATCATATCCGCAGCCTGCAAACAGGTTTTAATCAATTATCAATCAAAAGCCTGAAAGAAATACCTGTGGTTATGGGGGAAATGGATGTCCTTAAAGTAGTACGGATGCTGCCAGGCATCCAGGACGTGGGCGAGGGATCGGCGGGTATTCATATACGGGGTAGTGCCGCGGACCAGAACATGTTTTATATTAACAAGGTTCCGGTTTATAACACTTCACATTTATTTGGTTTCTTTTCTGCTTTTAATCCTGATATTATAAAGGATTTTTCTTTGTATAAAAGTAGTTTGCCAGCGAAATTCGGAGGGAAACTTGCCTCGGTTATTGAGATCACATCCCGTCAGGGCAACAGGAAAAGATATACTGCGAGAGGTGGGATTAGCCCTATCACTGCTCATATTGCAATAGAAGGTCCGGTGAAAAAAGAACGAAGCTCATTCGTTCTGGGTGCAAGATCAACCTATTCTGATTGGATCCTGTCGCGGATGCAGGATAATGATCTGAGAAACAGCAATGCGCAGTTTTATGATCTTTGTGCTAATTATTCTACAGCTCCGAATGATCATAATCAGTTCAGAGTATTCGGATATTATAGCAAAGACCGGTTTTCACTGGCAGCAAAAAATATTTACCAGTATTCAAATACCGGTAGTTCTGTAAACTGGTGGCACCAATTTTCACCAAAATTAAATGCTGATATCACAGCGATTTTTTCCCGGTATGAATTTCAGCATATCGACAGTTCTTTGGTATTCGAAGCATACCGGCATCAATACAGGATCAATCATTATGAGCTGAGCAATGACTTTACCTGGATACCGGGCCGGGCGCATAAAGCAGGCATAGGAGGTGACCTTATCTTATATGCCCTGGACCGGGGAGAAATTGTCCCTACCGGAGAGAATTCAATAAGGAGAAAAGTTGCACTGGGAGAAGAAGAAGGAATTGAAGCGGCCATTTATGTATCGGATGAGATCCAATTGTTACCAAAATTGTCGATGTATGGTGGTATTCGATATAGTATTTATAGTTACCTGGGACCACAGGCAGTATTCGAATACCACCCCGGATATCCAAGGACCGATGAATATATTTCGGACACAATGAATTATGCCAGAGGGAAATTCGTTAAGAGCTATTCAGGACCTGAAATAAGGATG
>CAZRHW010000366.1:0-3979 GCA_964599785.1 uncultured Bacteroides sp.
TCCGATTTTTTTGTCCTGAGGTAATAGCATACACCAATAATCGTATTGGCTATACCTCTTACTGATCTCAGTTTGGCAAAATTTTTTGATGCATCAAAAAAGATCATTCTGCCGCTCTGGTAGTAAGCATCATTTGGAGAATTACCCAGCAAATAACCGAGTGCCCATACTGCCCTGCCAAAGGAATCTTCCGATCCTACCTCATCAAGGTAATCTCTTTTAAAACTCAGAAAATTCCGGAATGTACCGTCTTTATTTTGCATATAATGAATATAGCTCAGGTAAATAGGCAGAAATTCAAGTGCCAATGGATCTTTTTTCTGCCTGTAAGCCATCAGTACCATTAACAGAGCACGGGCATTGTCATCAAGGCAATAACCTTCCTTCAGGTTTGGGATTCCAAATTTTGCATGCTGAATAATTCCTGTATCATCTGACAGCCTTCTGATGTGAGCAAGGCTGAAATCAGGAAGAAGTAATGGATCAATATTGGTTTCTTTACTGACAATCTTCACAGGCGTTTCTTCAACAACTTTTTTAGCTTCTTCAACATACTGTTTTCCGATTTTTGGCCATGTTATGTTTCGCCCATAATCATAAGCACGTTTTCGAAGGGTTTTAAGCACCTCCGGTTCATCAAGCAGTTCAATCAGGATATTTGCCAGTTGGGAAGAATTGTTAAAATCAAATAACCTTCCGCGTCCATCTGCGAGAAGTTCCTGGGCATGCCAGTAAGGTGTAGATAGAACAGCAGCTCCGGTACCCACAGCGTAGGAAAGTGTTCCACTGGTTATCTGGGCTTCGTTCAGGTATGGCGTAATATAAATATCAGTGGCATACAAATATTTAAACAACTCATTCTGATCAATAAATTCGTTCAGAAAAAACACATTGTTTTCAAGTTCAAGAGATTTAATAAGCCTTCTTAAATAATTCCTGTATTCTTCTCCGGAAAACCGAATAACACTCGGATGTGTTTTTCCAAGAATGATATACATGATATTCGGGTGTTTTGCGACAACTTCCGACAGGGCCCGGATCACCGTTTCGATTCCTTTATTCCTGCTGAGCAAACCGAAAGTCATTAATACTTTTTTACCTTCGAGATTAAATTCCTTCTTGGTTTGCTCCTGGCTGAACTGCAGGTCAGGTACACCGTGTTCAAATAAGGCTATTTTTTCCGGCGGAATCAGGAATACTTCTGTAAGAAATTTGATAGCCTTGTTGCTCATAACAATAATCTTGTTAGCCATTTTACCGATTTCCTGTAAAATGGCTTTCTCATTATAGGAAGGACTTTTTAGAACTGTATGGAGTGTCACTATAAGGGGTATCTCCAGGCGGTGAAGCAAGGGCAGGATATAAACACCACTTTCTCCCCCGAAAATCCCATATTCATGCTCCAGGATACAAATATCCGACCCGGAGAAATTAATGAATTTGGCAGCCTGGATATAATCCCGCTGATGTTCCTGCCGGATCATAAACTTTACCTCATCGGGATATTCATATGTTGCATCAGGATCATTCATGGCTACAACAATACCTTCATGTTTTTTCCCGGTTTTATCCTTGTGGTTAACCATGGAATCAAGCAGATTTTGTGTAAATGTCCCGATCCCGCATTGCCTGGGTGGATAGGTTCCGATATATGCAAATTTCATGGTGATTTGATTTTAATTTAAAAAGAATGTATACTTATGCCATGTTGTCCCTGTTGTATGATCGAAACACCTAAGTAATTGAATTATAGATGTTTTTTATAGAACCGCACCACGGTACGGCGCTGCAAATATTTATTTTTAAATATCTTTGGTTTAATCGCATAATGTGTTAGGTTAGATAAAAATATAATATTCTAACGGATTAGAGGTGTTTATGATACAAGTAATCAGTATTTTTTACAACATAACGGACAGTTATCTTTATTAAATAACAGATTATTAATAGATTATAATTAACCGCCCCGGGACAATTCAGAAAAAAATCAATATATTCTTTGAAATCATACAACTCATTTTTTTTAGTTAAATTTAGCAACACGTTAAATTTATGAGTATTCAATAATAACCTCAACTTAGTTAATATTATGAGTGGTTTTTTTGGTTGTATTTCAAAAAATGATTGTGTTTACGACTTGTTTTACGGTACGGATTACAATTCTCATTTAGGGACACGCAAGGGAGGAATTGCTGTCATGAATGATGAAGGTTTTACACGATCAATACATAGTCTTGAAAATGATTATTTCAGATCAAAATTTGAACCTGAACTAAATAAGTTCAAAGGAAAATCAGGGATCGGGATTATTAGTGACCTCGAAGCGTCACCCATCATTGCTCATTCTCACCTCGGACGGTTCGCTATCGCAATGGTCGGGAGAATTAATAACCTTGAGGAATTAGAAAAACGTGCTTTTCGGAAAAAATTACACTTTGCTGAATTAAGTCAACGGGGCGTTAATCCGACTGAACTTGTTTCTGTTCTGATATGTGAAGGGAGAAGTTTTGAAGAAGGAATCCAGAATGTTTTTGAGCGGGTCAAAGGTTCCTGCTCCATGCTGATTTTGACTGATGGTGCTATTTATGCCGCCCGCGACAAATTAGGAAGAACGCCCGTCATTCTGGGCAAAAAGAAAGATGCATATGCCTTGGCATCTGAAACCATCTCATTTCATAATTTGGGTTACCGAACTGAATATTTCCTGGGGCCGGGAGAAATACTCAAAATAACAGAAGACGGTTATGAACAACTCAAAAAACCTGAGGAAAAAATGCAGATCTGTGCTTTTCTCTGGGTTTATTACGGCTATCCTGCTTCATCCTATGAAAACATCAATGTGGATATGTGCCGTTATCGCTGTGGTGCTGCTTTAGCTGAAGGTGATGATGTCGAGGTCGATTATGTCTCAGGAATACCTGATTCCGGATCAGGTCATGCTTTCGGATATGCAAATGCCAGAAAATTACCATATGCCAGGCCTTTTGTGAAATATACCCCTACCTGGCCGAGAAGCTTTATGCCACAGAGTCAGGAGGTCAGGGATTTTGTTGCCAGAATGAAATTGATCACCAATGAAGAACTTATTCGTGATAAACGGATGATATTCTGTGAAGACTCAATTGTCCGTGGAACACAGCTAAAGGATAATACACAGAAATTGTATGAGGAAGGTGCAAGAGAAGTTCATCTCAGGGTTGCCTGTCCTACCTTACTCTTTTCGTGTGAGTACCTGAATTTCTCAATTTCAAGAACAAGACTCGACCTGGCAGGAAGAACAGCAATAAATGAGATCGAAGGACGTGAAGATGTTAATATGGATGAATATATGGATGAGAATTCAGAAAAACATGGATTAATGGTTGAAAAGATCAGGATAAGGCTCAGATTGACAACATTAAAATATCAGAAGATGGCCGACCTGGTAAAGGCCATCGGACTGCCGAAGGAAAAACTTTGTACCCATTGCTGGGATAAATCGTCGTATTCCTGAGAAGCATGGAGCACAGAATAATATGCAGCAAATAGGAAGAATAGTTATTCTCATCGGTCTGATTATTATCATCACGGGGATCATTGTTTATTTTATCGGGGATAAGTTACACTGGATTGGCAGACTGCCGGGTGATATAAAGGTAGAACGTGAAAATTTCAGGTTCTACTTCCCGATCACAACTGCATTATTATTGAGCATAATTATTTCTTTAATAATCTATATAATCAGAAAATTCTTCAGATAAAATATTTATTTGTATGAAAGGTGATCAAAAAGTATCAGATTACATCAATAATACCCAGTCACCCTTCAAAGAAATACTGCTTGCGATCAGAGAACTTATCTTTGAACTTGTTCCTGATACCGAAGAAGCAATTAAATGGGGAGCTCCTGTTTACAGCAGGATTAAGAACATCTGTTATTTAACGGCATTTAAAAAACATGTGTCATTCGGATTTTATGATGGACGAATGTTGAGGGACC
>CAZRHW010000367.1:0-3975 GCA_964599785.1 uncultured Bacteroides sp.
TTTCATGATAATTAAAGGTTTTGTGATCAAATAATTTATTTAATAATTAATTTAACAACGCTTATCAAAAATAATAATCGTTCAGTCAAAAAGCAAATATTATTATTAATTAACCACAGAGTACACAGAGGAAGCACAGAGCATACAGAGAAAGAAAAAAATAGGGCTGAATGAATTTGCTACTGATCTTTAAAAAAGAATGCTGGAACACCTTTTACATCCGGTTTAACAGCAAATAATCTTCCGGCCAGGGGATATTTTACAGAATCTTCAGGGCTCATGCTTATACTGGCTGATGTGATATACAAAGTTCCGAGATCTTTTCCCCCAAATGCGCAGGAAGTAACGTTTTTAGCGGGCACATTGATTTTATGCAGCAATTCACCCGTTTCCGGATCAAAGCAGCCAACACAAGCCCCTCCCCACAGACATACCCATAGATCGCCTTCAGAATCTATAGTCATTCCATCGGGTCCTCCCATGCCTTCAGGGATTTCTACTGCGGTACAGCCGTTACTGATATCACCGGTCCGGTCATCGTAATCAAATACCCGGACTTTCATGGTGGGTGTATCAATATAATACATTTTCGTTTTATCACGCGACCAGCATATGCCGTTTGAAACTGTGATGCTGTCGAGCATTTTATTGACAGTCAGATCATTATCCAACCTGTAGAGTGAAGCTTTAAATCTGTTGGGAAACTCCATACCCATACTGCCAACCCAAAGTCTTCCGGCCGGATCGCATTTACCATCATTATACCTCATGGCCGGTAAATCTGCTTCAGGGTCGGCTATGAATGTTAACTCTCCTGTTTCAGGATCGAAAAAGTTCAGCCCGTCTTCAAGTGCCACCAATGCTATGCCCGATTCCGTGGGCACAACAGTTCCGATCCTTCTTCCCAATGAATATTCTTTATCAGTTCCATCGTCCGGATTAAATATATGAAGGATTCCCTGTTCAATATCGACCCACCAGAGCCGGTTTTCTCTCTGGTTCCAGATAGCCCCTTCACCAAGCTCTGCCCTGATGTCCAGGACAACCATCGCTGTATCTGACTGTGAGTTTTTCTCTGGCTTTTTTTGCCCTGTGCATGCACCGGTTAATAATACGGAAAGTAATAACAGTGTTCTCATTTTTTTTATTAAAAATAAGAATAATTTCAAAATCTTATTTGTTATTTTCAAATTCTGAAAAATTCCCGACTATGAGGAAATTATTTTAAACCCTGTTAAATACCCTTAATTCATGATGTTATGAAAAAATCATATTTTCTGAGTCATATACTGTTTTTAGCTCTTGTGGATATGTTCGTGATAGGATCACCAATAAATGCCCAGATTGACATTTCTTATCAGGAACCTCCCGATGCAATGGTGAAACTGGTTGATGCCCCGCCAACTCCATCCGTCAGGATATCTCCTGATGGTGACTGGATGTTGTTGCTGGGACAACCAAGTTTGCCATCAATTGAAGAAATAGCTCAGCCTGAGCTCCGTATTGCAGGACTCAGGATAAATCCTGCAATCAATGGTCAGAGCCGGCTTGGATTTTATAATAGTATGAAACTTCTGAATATTACTGACAGGAAAGAATTCGTTATTGAAGGATTACCGAAATCTCTCAGGATTACTAACCTTAATTGGTCTCCTGATGGAAAGAAGGTTGCATTTAGTATTGTCAGAGAAAATGGAATCGAACTATGGTATCTGGATATTTTGTCCATGACTGCCCATCCTTTGACCGGTCCGGTCCTGAATGATATCCTGTGGACTGAAGCTTTTCAATGGTTTCCGGACAGTAAAAATCTTGTATTTAAAGGTATTGATGATGACAGGGGAAATAAACCTGAAAAACCGATTGTTCCTGAAGGTCCAGTTGTTAGTGAGAACGTTGATAAGATTTCACCGGTCCGTACTTACCAGGATCTTTTAAAAAATCGATATGATGAGGAATTGTTTGATTATTATCTCAGTGCCCGGTTGTTCAAAGTTGGGATTGACAGGGAGATCAAACCTCTTGGAGAAAAGGGTATCATAAGAAATTTTTCGGTTTCTCCGGATGGAAGATATATCCTCGTTGAAACAATCCACAGACCCTATTCTTATCTTGTACCATGGTTTAATTTCCCTGTCACAATTGAAATTTGGAATGAGAATGGTGAGGTGATCAGGGAATTGGCTGATTTGCCCCTGGCAGATGATATCCCGAAGGGTTTCGAATCTGTGCGAAAAGGTCCCCGTTCCCTGTTATGGCGTGCTGATGTACCGGCTGAACTATATTGGATTGAAGCCCTTGATGATGGAGATGCTTCTGTGGAAATTGATTATCGTGACCGGCTGATGAGGCTGAAAGCTCCCTTTAACAGTGAACCTGAAAGCTTAATGAATCTTCAGTTAAGGTTTGGTGGATTGTCCTGGGGAACGGGTGAGATAGCCGTTATTAATGAGAGATGGTGGGATACCAGGAGGTCAGTGACAATACTTTTCAGTCCGGATCATCCCGAATCAAAACAGCAAATTTTATTTGATCGTTCGACGGAGGATATTTATAAAGATCCGGGAAGGTTTATAATGAAAATGAATTCAACAGGGTTTTATGTACTGGAGACAGGTGATAAGGGTAAGTCATTGTTTCTCAGAGGGAATGGCGCTTCTCCCGAGGGTAATAAACCATTCCTCAATAAGTATTTCCCGGCAAAGCAAATAACGAAAAGGCTATGGCAATCATCTGCTCCATTTTATGAATATCCGGTTCATTTATCCGATCCGGATAACAACCTGATCATCACTCGCCGGGAATCTGTAAATGAACCACCAAATTACTATACCCGAAACTTAAAAACAGGAAAACTTGACCAGATAACTTTTTTTCAACATCCTCATCCGGAATTAAGTGGAATTCATAAAACATTGTTGAAATATCATAGAAAAGACGGCGTATTACTGACAGGAACCCTCTATTTGCCCTATCATGATGAAGCGAAAAATAAAAATCTCCCGGTATTGCTGTGGGCTTATCCAAGGGAGTTTAAAAGTGCTGATGCTGCCGGTCAGGTGGATGATTCACCTTACCGGTTTGATAGGATCGATCACTGGTCTCCATTAATATGGCTGATACAGGGATATGCAGTTCTGGATGATCCCAAAATGCCCATCATTGGCGAAGGAGATAAAGAGCCCAATGATACTTATGTTGATCAACTGGTAATGAGTGCCGAAGCTGCTGTCGATACACTGGTTTCAATGGGAGTTGCTGATCCCGGTAAAATAGCTATTGGTGGACACTCATATGGTGCATTTATGACTGCAAACCTCCTTGCACATTCTGATCTGTTTGCTGCGGGAATTGCCAGGAGTGGTGCTTATAACAGAACCCTGACACCATTTGGTTTCCAGGCAGAACAACGTACCTTCTGGGAGGCTCCTGATGTATATTTTGCCATGTCACCTTTTATGCATGCAGATAAGATCAACGAGCCTATTTTACTGATCCATGGTGAGGCTGATAACAATTCAGGAACATTCCCAATTCAGAGTGAGCGCTTTTATCATGCATTAAAGGGGCATGGTGCTACGGTCAGATTGGTTATGCTTCCTTATGAAAGCCATGGATACCGTGCCCGCGAGTCCGTCCTTCATATGCTCTGGGAAATGAATGAATGGATGGATAAGTATGTGAAAGGAAACTGAAAATGCCTTAAAATACAAATGCCTAAATGGTTAAATGGTTAAATAGCTAAATGGTTACATGGCTAAATATAAACAGTTTAACCATTTAACAGTTTAACCATTTAACAGTTTAACCATTTAACAATATATTTGGAAGCACAACTGAAGCACAAAAAGAAATGCCTGAAATTACAAATGCCTAATATGCCTGAAGACCATTTTAAAGATGAATCAGGAATAATTGACGAAGATCCCGAAATCGCTTCGCTCTTCGGGATGACCTTGATTCTAAAAGCGTATA
>CAZRHW010000368.1:0-3966 GCA_964599785.1 uncultured Bacteroides sp.
TATAAAGTCAATCACAATTGAATAACAACTGAATTATCCATTGAATGACAATTGAATTATCCATTGAATGACAATTGAATTATCCATTGGATGACAACTGAACAACAATTGAATAAATTTTTCCGATATTTGAAAAAGTGTTATATTTAGAGAGTTGAAAAAGAGAGATGGAATTAGTCACTTTAGAAGGAACCAGAAAAACTCCTGACGTAACGTTGGATCCCGCAGGGAAGATCAAGCTGGGAGGACGTTCCATACCGGAGGATGCATCTAAATTTTTCAGTGCAATTATTGCCTGGGTGGTTGAATATGCTTCTTCTCCAAAGGATACAACGAGGGTGGATATTGCACTTGAATATTTTAACAGTGGTTCTGCGAAGTATGTCATGCAAATCCTGAGAGAATTGAGCGAAATAAAGCTTAATGGCAAAGAGCTGATTGTAAACTGGTATTATGAAGAAGGAGATGATGATATCCTGGAAAGGGGAGAATATTATGCCAGTATTTTAAACCTGGATATTAACTTCATTGAAACAGAATAGAATTAAACTTGTTGTATAGTTAAACCAAAGATATTTAATCTATCATTCAATTTTTCCCCATTATTTTATTAGCATGACTTATCAGAATGAACTTTATTCCTTCAGATCATCATAGAATTTAATTAATCTAACCAGGTCGGTTTCATCCTTAAAATTGATATTTTCTTCTTTTATAAACTTTTCAAGATCATCTGTATGATCGGGAAAAATTTTCAGAACGGCTTTTTTTTGTGGTTTAAGAAACTGGATATCACTTCCCTCCAGTTTTACGAAATACTCAGATTCGTCAATATATTCATCGTAATCCCTCGCTACATGATAAGGACTTTTAACCTGAGCTTCCCTGTAATCCTTGAGATATCTTTTATAAAGATAAGAATGGGAATCATATAATATTTCCAGGTATTCCCGTTCTTTTGCCTGGGGGAGGAAGATCCTTTGAAAGAGGAGTATGCTGTCGGTCTGATCCGGTAGAATAGCAAAATATTCAATGTCGTCTCTGCCTGTAGAATAATTTTTCCCTTCCCAGGAGAAAAGGATCTCTCTTTTTGTACAATCATAATTGATTTGCAAACCGGACATTTTGGTCCGGTTTGTAAAATACAGGGTGCCATCATGGAATTCTTCAAACAGATAGGGTGTGCCTCTTATGTCGTCAGACCCCATATTATACGTGATTAATATATTCCTCCCAAGTTCAAGCATATCAACAAATTTGGCCCCATCCGAATAATTTTCGGGTATACGCTGTGCATGTTGATCGATACTGATAAGTATAAGAAGCAGCGGGAGAATCATTTTTTTTCCGTACATGTCTGTTAGATTTTGTTTATTGTTCAACGGGTTCATCACCCGACGAATGATCATAAAAAGTTGCCATTTTAACCAGGTCATACTCATCCTTCAGATTAATCTTTTCTTCTTTGATAAAATCTTTGATTAAAGCAGACTGATCTCCAAAGGTTTCCTTAATGAATTTTTGCCCGGATTTGATTTGCCGGATTTCTTTATGCGGTAATTTGATATAATATGCCTGATTGTCAGTATATTCATCATACCGTCTGCCAGGATTATAGGGGCCGGTATAATCTGCTTTAATAAAATCCTTCAGATGTCTTTTATATACGATTGATTTTTCGTTATAGATTACCTGGAGAAAAACTATTTTCTTTTCTGAAGGAAGAAATACCTGTTTAAATAACAGAATACCTTCCGGTTCATCTCCGGCAATGGTAAAATATTCGATTTTCTGTTCGTCCATTATATACGTATTATCCCGATCCGAATACATGACATGATCCTGATAACAATCATAATTGATCAACATATTTAATATGCTTGTTTTATTGTTCATATAAAAATTCCCGGATCGAAAATCCTCAAAAATATAGGGGGTTCCCCTCACTCCCTCGTAGCCTGAGGCAAAGGCTCTTACAGGAGATGAATTGCCCTGTAAAAAATCGGGGATAATTGGCTGTACTTCATAACCGGTGGGCGGATCCTGGGAGAAGCTTACGGTGAAATGGAAGAAAACAAGGAATAGATATGGTAATCCGGATTTCATATCATTGTTATTTTAAAACAAAAATAAATAAAATTCATCTTCATGTACAATTTTCCCGAAAACGTTTGCATCAATATGTCAGGATTGAATTCCCACTAAATTCCTGATGATATCATTAATTCATAACCATTTAGCATCAAGGAATTGAAGAAATAATAACATATATTTGATTAAAGCTCAAAGAAGATCCTGCTAAAATTTTCTCAATTATGACCAACAAACCCAAACTGAGATTCTGGCAAATCTGGAATATGAGTTTCGGATTTTTAGGTATACAATTTGGATTTGCGCTTCAGAATGCCAATGTCAGCCGGATATTTGAGACCCTGGGTGCCAGTATTGATAATATACCTATTTTATGGATCGCGGCACCGGTAACCGGTTTAATCATTCAGCCCATTATCGGGCACATGAGTGATAATACATGGAACAGGTTGGGAAGGAGAAGGCCTTACTTTCTTATCGGGGCCATACTGGCGTCAACGGCTTTGTTTATCATGCCGAATTCTCCCTATTTATGGGTTGCGGCAGGGATGCTCTGGATTATGGATGCATCCATTAATATTTCAATGGAACCTTTTCGCGCGTTTGTAGGTGATATGTTGCTTCCGGAACAAAGAACTACCGGATTTGCCATGCAAAGTTTCTTCATCGGAACCGGAGCGGTCATTGCATCCGGTTTGCCATATGTATTAACCAACTGGTTCGGTGTTTCCAATGAGCCGGGTGAAGGATTGATCCCTGATTCTGTTAAGTTATCTTTCTATATCGGAGGGACAGTTTTTCTGATTGCTGTGCTCTGGACGGTCATCAGCACAAAGGAATATTCACCGGAAGAATTGCTGAGATTTAATGAAAATCAGGATAACGAAAAGGCCCGGCCTGAGGTGGATGAAAGAGTCCCGGCAGACAGAAAAACCGGGTTTATCAGAAATGGAGTGATCTGGATCCTGGCCGGACTGGTGGTTAGTGCCATTATCTTCTGGGGATCGTTGGAAGCTGAATTGTATGTTCTGTCACTTGGTGCTGCTGCATTCGGTATCTTACAATGTATTGCAGGCATTCTTGTTGGATCAGGAAAAGACCGGAATGGTCTGGTCATCGTTATTAACGATCTCTATAATATGCCGAAGACAATGGCACAGCTTGCAATCGTTCAGTTTTTTTCGTGGTTTGCATTGTTTGCGATGTGGATCTATACAACTGCTGCAGTTACAAGCCATATTTACGGGACAAGCGATACCGCGTCGCTGGCTTATAATGAAGGTGCTAACTGGGTTGGAGTATTGTTTGCTGTTTACAACGGATTTGCTGCCCTCGTTGCATTTCTTCTGCCGGTCATTGCACGCCTGACAAACAGGCGCCTTACCCATATGATATCCCTTATTGCAGGAGGAATAGGCCTTTTATCCATTTATTTTATATCCACTCCCCAGATGCTTATTCTCCCGATGCTCGGTATCGGACTCGCCTGGGCAAGTATTCTATCAATGCCTTATGCTATTCTTACCGGTTCGTTGCCGGCACATAAGATGGGTACCTATATGGGGATTTTTAATTTTTTTATTGTCATACCTCAGATTATGGCTGCCAGCTTACTTGGATTTTTTGCCCGGCATGTATTTGGAGGGCATTCAATATATACCCTCATGCTTGGAGGAGGCTCCATGATTGTTGCTGCGTTATTTGTTTTGTTTGTTTATGATCCCTTTGAATCATCCAAACATGTTCGAAAAGTTGAATAAAGTTATTGTTCTAAATTATTTCGCTGAATATGAAAAGATACCTTAAAGTCGATCCCTGGCGAATTATAGAAGATTCATTCAATCCATCGAAGAACCGTATCTCAGAAAGCCTTTT
>CAZRHW010000369.1:0-3965 GCA_964599785.1 uncultured Bacteroides sp.
ATTTATGACCTGAAAACCAATGTCAATGCCGAAAACCGCATAACTAAAACAAACTACTTCTACGGTACATCTTACCAGCTTAGCGATACTGTGAAACTCCTGACCAACTTTATCATTGAACAGGAACGGTTAAAGGGAAATATAGGGTTTCCTTATAAATTAGGTGCCGGCTTTGCATTTAATTATAATGACAAAATCACTGTTGGTTTTGACTATTATGAACAGGACTGGACCAATTCATTATTCTTCAATCAGGAACAACCACTAACAGACAGTAAATCAGCTCACTTCGGATTGGAAATAACCCCTAATCCCGCTGCTTTGAGAGGCTTCTACAACAGGATCCACTACAGGGCCGGGGGCCATTACGAAAACTTATACCTGAAACTTAACGGCGAACAGTTAAAAGACTATGGCATAAGTTTTGGAGCAGGTTTACCATTAAGGAGTACCAAATCATCATTTAATGTTGCATGCGAAATAGGACAAAGAGGTACGCTTGAAAACAATTTGATCAGGGAAAATTATGTGTTTTTAAGTTTTAGTGTAACTTTGCATGATTTTTGGTTTTTTAAACGTAAATACGATTAAATATTATTGCAAATGGAAAAGCTGATCAGACAAGCCATTACAGGAACTTTGCTGATCCTGGTTTCAATGACAGTCTGGGGCCAGAAAGGTGCAGAAGATGGTTCAAAATATGGCCATGGCGAAGACAGCTTGACATGTCTCAAAAACTTGTCATTGTACCGGGAATATGTGAAATATGGAGATTATAAAGATGGAATTATCTATTGGAGACTGGCATTTAATGAATGCCCCGCTTCAAGTCAGAATATGTATATCGATGGCGCAAAAATGTATAATCAGTTTATTGTCGATGAAAAAGATCCTGTGAAACAGGATGCACTGATTGACACGTTGATGCTGATTTATGACCAGAGAATTCAATTCTTTGGCCAGAGAGGTTCAATCCTCGGACGAAAAGCCATTGATCTCCTGAGATATAAAAATGACGAGGCCGATCGTGTTGAAGAAGGATATAAATACCTTGAAGAATCCATTAAATTGCTGAAAAACAAATCTTCCATGCCCATTGTAGCAACCTTTATGACAGCTACGTATTCCCTTTATCAGGAAGAAAGGTTATCAGCTGACCAGGTAATCAATAATTATTCACTTGCCTCTGAGATCATCGACTTTAGCCTGGCTAATGATCCAAACGATGGTGACGCACTTAAAGTAAAGGATCATGTCGATGTGAATTTTATTGGCTCAGGTGCCGCAACATGCCAATCATTGGTACATTTTTTTAAGCCTCAGTTTGAAAAAAATAAGGAGAATATACCCTACCTTAAAAAGGTCGTTACATTCCTTGGTACACTCGATTGCGAACAGGATCCGCTCTATGCCCATGCCGCTGAAGCACTCTATAAACTTGAACCCTCAGCTCAATCAGCATTCAGCCTCGCAAAACTGTTTGTTACCAAAGATCAGTTTATAAAAGCTGCCGGATATTATCTGGAAGCAATTGACAAAGAAACCGATCCCAATAAAAAAGCAGACTACTATTATCAGCTGGGTGTGATTACTAATTCTAAACTGAACGACCCGCAATCAGCAAAAAAATATGCCCTTGAAGCAATTAATTACCGACCCGATTGGGGTGAACCTTACATCCTTATCGGTGATGCATATTTGGCAGGTAAAAATTGCTTTAACGATGACTTCGAGAAAACAACAATATATTGGGCCGCTGTCGACAAATTTATAAAAGCAAAATCTGTCGATACTACCGTTATTGAAAAAGCAAATGAACGGATCAAGACATATTCCCTGTATTTTCCCGATGTCGAAACTACTTTCTTCTATAGCCTTAAGGAAGGCGACCCCTATACTGTAGGATGCTGGATAAATGAAAAAACTACTGTCAGATCCAGGTAAACACAGAAAAACTGTCATTATCCGGCAGGGAACATGCTGTCTCAATCCTTTGATCCCCGTCATGATTGGATTATTGCTTCTCCTTACCTGTGAAAATGATATAGAGAAAATCAATACCTTCGTAACATCACAAACTTTGCCTGAACTTACAGGGAAAAATTATGAGATCATTCATAGTGATTCGGGTAAAGTTAAAGTACGGTTGCTGGCTCCTGAAATTAAAAGGATCTCCTCAGGTGAGAAACCATATCTGGAATTCCCGCGTGGTATGACAGCCTATTTTTATGATGACAGCCTGAAGATTGAATCTGTTATCAGTGCAAAATATGTTATATATTATGAGGAAGAAAAACTCTGGGAAGCTAAAAATGACGTTGAAGCACGTAACCTGAAAAAGGGAAATCAGCTCAATACCGAACATATGTTCTGGGATGAACAGAAAAGAACCATCTATTCCAATTCCTATTCAAGAGTTGTGAATGAGGATGGTACTTTCTACGGAGAAAAAGGATTCCAGGCTAACCAGGACCTGACAAAATGGAAACTGATCGGATCTAAAGGTACTGTAAAAGTTAGAAATGAATAACCGCCTGTACCATATCCTCGAGATCTTCTGGCTCATTGTGGCTATCCTTGGCCTGATCGCCGGAATTCACCAGACTTATAACCAGGGACTGAAGGAAAGCTGGCTGTTCTTTCTTATCGCACTCATAGGCTTTGCCATGTTCTATCTCCGGAGAACCATGAGAAAAAAACAAAGGAAATAATAACCTCGAAATGAATGCCGCTATACTTATTCTTCTTTCTTTGATATTCTCGGCTTTTTTCTCCGGAATGGAAATCGCTTTTATTTCAGCAAATAAACTAAAAATAGAAGTCGATAGAAAACAGGGAATCTTCGGATCAAGAATCACCTCATTCTTCACTGAATATCCCGGTCAATATATCGCAACCATGCTGGTCGGGAATAATATTGCTCTCGTCATTTATAGTATGATGATGGCAATTATACTTAAACCTGTTATTGTCTCGTTTACCGATTCAGAAATCGTTATCCTTGCTGTCCAGACAATCATTTCCACACTCATTATCCTGCTAACTGCAGAATTCCTCCCTAAAACAGTTTTTATTATCGATCCTAATTTTGCATTGAAAATATTCTCTGTTCCGGTTTTCATATTCTTTGTCCTGCTTTATCCGTTAACAAGAATAATCATTGCAATATCCAGGTTCCTCATCAGGATCCTGACCGGTAAACCTCTGGAAATGCAGGCGGGTGAACAAGTCTTTGGAAGAATAGACCTGGATCATCTGCTGAGTAAAGCTCATGACCGGGCTATCGGAGTGTCCGATGAACACCATGAAATTAAAATTTTGAAGAATGTTCTCGACCTGTCAAATGTCAGATTAAGAGATTGTATGGTGCCTCGTAATGAGATCGTTGCCCTCGAAGAAAATAGTACTGTTGAAGAATTAAAACAAAAACTTATTGAAACAGGACTGTCTAAAATAATTATCTATAAAGAATCAACAGATAATGTAATCGGCTATATCCACTCAAAAGAAATTTTTAAGAATCCTCCCGATATTAAATCCAGGATCATAAACCTTCCTATCGTCCCTGAAACAATGCCGGCTAATAAGCTCCTTCAGTCATTTATCAAAGAACATAAAGGTATTGCACTCGTTGTCGATGAATTCGGAGGAACCAGCGGAATTGTTACCATGGAAGATATACTCGAAGAAATTGTCGGCGAAATTGAAGATGAACATGATTATTCTGAGCTGACTGAAAAAAAAATCAATGAAAATGAATATATTTTCTCCGGAAGACATGAAATAGATTACCTGAATAGCGTCTATAATCTCAACATACCTAAAGCAGACGACTATGAAACCCTCGCCGGGCTAATCCTCTATTATTATCAGAGTATCCCCAAAGTAAACGAAAAGATCATGATAGAACCGTTCATCTTTAAAATTCTCGATGTCAGTCAAACCCGTATCAAACTTATCCACCT
>CAZRHW010000370.1:0-3937 GCA_964599785.1 uncultured Bacteroides sp.
ATAGTCAAGCGTGTTGCAGTTTATAAAGATAGCATGATCCTTTTTCCCCATTCCGGATGCAAACTGATCCATAATACCGCAATTAACCCCGACAAATTCGTTTTCGGCTTTTTGCGACAATTTTATCAGGTCCATCATTTCGAGGTTAAATCCCAGTATATCATTCAGGGCAAAAGCAGTGACCATTTCTATGCTTGCGGAGGAGGATAATCCTGCACTGTTCGGTACAGTTCCGGAAAACATTATATCCATCCCACTCAGGGTAAATCCACGTTTGATAAACTGGTCCATCACACCCATCGGGTAATTAATCCAGTGCTTGCCTTGTGGTTCTACAGAATTTATGGAAACGGTTGCTTCGAACCTGAAATTTGTAGTTGCCATTCGTATGTGATCTGAATTATTCGGACGAACAACCAGGTAGGTCCCGAAATTCAAAGCACAGGGGAAAACATACCCTCCGTTATAATCGGTATGTTCACCGATCAGGTTTACACGTCCGGGAGCAAAATAGATGAGTATTTTTTTTGTATGATTACCATATTTTTCTATAAATTCATTCTTTACAAATAAAATATCCATTTCCATCATTATACCGAATAATAAAAACGCATTGTGTTATTGAATAATGTAAGTTGTTGAATATGAAATTTTTAAATTAAGCCGCGCCGCCGGCGCGGCTTAATTTAAATTTTATTATCAATATCATCGTCTTTAATAGTACAACAGGTTAATAAAACTCAAATGTAATCATTCTGTTTTGAAAAAGGTGGCATGAAGTATTTCAGATTTCATTATTCGGTATTGATCATAATATATCTCAGGTTTATATTAAAATTTTCCGGAATGCACTCCGGCACCCGGCTCTCCTGCCCGAACATACTCAACCCGTCCGGTCAGGCGCGCGTTCGATACGGGCGGGCAGCTCCATGCTCCATGCTTCCAAATAAAAAAAATTATCTTTGGTAATTAAATAATTCTAAGATGAAAAGGCTACGAATATTCACATTTTGTTTAATGGTTATCCTCTTTTATTGCAGCAATTTAAGTTCGCAATCGCAGGATCATAAAATACCTCTGGACCATTCCGTATATGAAGGCTGGAAAACCATGACAGATGCCAGGGTATCCAACAACGGCCAATGGGTCGCATACGAAATTAATCCTCAGCAGGGCGATGGCTTTCTGTACCTTGTTAACGTGAATGAAAATATAATTGATTCGGTAGAGCGGGGATATGATCCTGTGTTCTCCAACCGGTCCGATTTTCTTATTTTCAAGATTAAACCCCAATATGCTGCCATCCGGCAGGCAAAGAAGGATAAAAAGAAAAAAAACGAGATGCCAAAAGATTCACTGGGTATCTGGTTAATGGATGGTGATGATCCTGTGAAGATCGCTGATGTGGAATCATTCAAAGTTCCTGAAGATGGCACGGGATGGTTCATTTTTCAGCATTTTGAAAAGAAGGATACCACCAGAACTGATACAACAATAGCCGATACATCCGGGGTGAAAAAACCAAAAGATACACCACGGGGTAGTGATCTTATTATTATGGATCCTATAAATAATAAAGAATATCGCTATGATCATGTTGTATCTTATGAGATGTCGAAACAGGGTAATGCATTTGGCTTTATCCAGGAAAACAGTGATACGATCCCGCTGAGCAAAGTTTCTTTTTTTGATACCGGAAAGGAAAAATCTTTTGCAGTTTTTGAGGCACAGGGGAAAGTCCCCCGGCTTACACTCAATGAACCGGGAAGTAAGATGGCATTTGTTTATCATCATGATACAGCAAAAATAGCAGGGTATGATATGTACCTGTGGGATGTCATGAAAGAAAAGACATCCAGAATTATTGATACGCTTTCGGCCGGTATGCAGGCCGGGTGGGGTATCAGTAAACATGGAGATCTTTGGTTCTCGGAAGATGGGGCAAAACTTTTTTTCGGCACGGCTCCCTTGCCGGCACCGGAAAAAGAAGACACTTTACTTGAGGAGGAGAAATACCATGTCGATATCTGGAACTGGCAGGATACGTTACTTCAGCCAATGCAAAAGATCAATCTGACGAATGAAAAGAAACGTACTTACCTGGCAGTATTTCTTTTAAAAGAGGGGAAAATGGTACAACTGGCTGATGAACTGGTACGGGATATCAGAACCCTTCATAAAGGCAATGGTGACATCGTATTGGGTTTTGCAGGTAAACCATATGCGAAGTTAATGTCCTGGGAGGCAGTCAGATATCAGGATATTTATTTAATCGATATACTGACAGGTGAAAAGAGCCTGGTATTAGGAAAAAAATCTTCCACCATTGATCTGTCACCGAATGGTAAATTTTTACTATGGTATGAAGAAAATGACAGCAACTGGTATGCACACGATATTGCAGAGGACAGATTGATTTCACTTACCCGCGATATCCGGGCTAATTTTTATGAGGAGACGTTTGATGAACCTTGTGACCCATATCCATACGGTTTTGCCGGTTGGTCGGGCGATGACAGATTTGTCTTTATCTATGACCGGTATGATTTATGGAAAATAGATCTGATGGAGAAATATAAACCCCTGAACCTTACCAACGGATACGGCAGAAAAAATCAGATTCAGTTCCGATACCAGAAAATTGACAGGGAGGCCTATTTTATTTCCCTGAAAGAGCCCCTGCTATTGAGAGGCTTTAATGAACTGACCAAGGAAACAGGATTTTATTCCTCCAGTGCATTGTTGCAGAACAATCCTGCTGAATTGATTTCCGGTCCTTATAGCTTTCGTTCCCCCGTGAAAGCAAAGAATGCTGATGTTTTAATCTGGACGCGCAGTAATTTCAGGGAATATCCTGATTTATACTTCAGCGATCTGTCATTTTCCGGTTTTCAGAGGATTTCAAATACCAATCCCCAATCGGGAAAATATTTATGGGGAGATGCCCGTTTGGTTCACTGGACATCATTTGATGATGATACCCTTGATGGCATACTTTATACACCGGAAAAGATGGATCCGGGGGAAAAATATCCCATGCTCGTATACTTCTATGAAAAAATGTCGTCAAATCTTTACAGTCACCAGATACCTTCACCGAGTCGTTCAACAATCAATTTTCCCTACTGTGTAAGTAACGGGTACGTCGTTTTCGTGCCTGACATAAACTATAAAGACGGGTATCCCGGACAGAGTGCTTACAATTGTGTTGTGAGCGGAACCATGTCGATGACTGACCAGTTTAGTTTTATTGACTCCGATCATATTGCCATACAGGGGCAAAGCTGGGGAGGCTACCAGGTTGCCTGGCTGATTACCCGGACCAACCTTTATGCTGCTGCTATGGCAGGTGCACCGGTTTCAAACATGACCAGTGCCTATGGAGGTATACGTTGGGGTTCAGGTATGAGCAGAATGTGGCAATATGAGGAATCGCAGAGCAGGATAGGAGGGACGTTGTGGGAAAAGACTGACCTTTATCTTGAAAATTCCCCGCTCTTTCATGTCCCTGAAATCGAAACTCCTGTGCTGATTATGCATAACGATAATGATGGGGCTGTTCCCTGGTATCAGGGCATTGAATTTTTTGTCGCCTTACGAAGACTCGGTAAACCTGCCTGGATGCTGGTTTATAACAGTGAAGAGCATAATCTGTCCAAATGGCCGGACCGGGTTGATCTGAGTATCAGGATGATGCAGTTTTTTGATCATTATCTGAAAAATGCTCAGGAACCAACGTGGATGGTGAATGGTATCCCGGCTATTAAAAAAGGGATAGATGATGGATATAATCTTGAGGGAAATCAATGATGAAGAATCGAAATAGCGAAAAACGAGAATCGAAAAAGAATCGAAACAGCGAAAAAACGAAATACGAAAAAGAATCGAAACAGCGAAAAACGAGAATCGAAAAAGAATCGAAATAAGGAAACCGAAA
>CAZRHW010000371.1:0-3935 GCA_964599785.1 uncultured Bacteroides sp.
TTCATGGTAAAAGCAATAAGCAAAGCCAATATCTGGAGCGAGACTTTTGAGTACCCTTTTACTGTTCGACCGCCATGGTGGCTGCGATGGTGGGCATATACATTTTATGTTATTGTACTGATCCTGCTTGCCCGCTATTATATAAGATACCGTGTTGGCAGGGAACGGATCAAAGCGGAAATCCGGATCAAACAGGTTGAAGTGGATAAGATGCGGGAACTGGACCGGATGAAATCAAGATTCTTTGCGAATATCTCCCATGAATTCCGTACCCCGCTTACCCTGCTTCAGGGCCCCATAAATGATCTTCTTAAAAACCGGTCCGGGATGAATGAAGGTGACCGGAAACTGCTGAAAACTATGAAAAGAAATGCCGGTAGGCTGCAACAGCTGATTAACCAGCTGCTGGATCTGTCCAGACTGGAGACCGGAAATCTGAAACTCGAAATATCAGAAGGGGACCTGAACGGGTTTATCAGAATAATCATATTATCCTTCCTTTCCCTTGCAGAAAGCAAGCATATCAAATACGAATATAGTCTTGCTGAAACAGACCAGAAACTTTACTTTGACAGCGACAAGGTGGAAAAGATCACGACGAACCTGATATCCAATGCCCTGAAATTTACCCCGGAAGGGGGATCTGTTATGGTGACCTTACGGTATTCCCGGGAGAAAGATATTGCATCAGGGCTTTATGCAAAAATCATGGTGAAAGATACAGGACCCGGTATTCCGGATGATGAAAAGGAAAAGATCTTCAACCGGTTTTACCAGGTCAGCAGTTCTGATTCGCGGGAGCATGAAGGCTCAGGTATAGGTCTTGCTCTTGCCAGTGAACTGGTGGAACTTTACAGGGGTAAGATCCATGTTGATAGTGAAATTGGTAAGGGGAGTATATTTACGGTTATACTGCCTGTTTCCATAGAGCAATTCAGGGAAGATGAGATCATTGCTGTTTCAGGGAAGCCTGCTGCGACGAAATTTCTTGATGAACCTGAAATACTTATTGAGGAAGCTGCTTCTGGTGTCTTAAAGGAAGGTGTTAAAGAAAAAGATAAAGATTTACCAATCATACTCATTGTTGAAGATAATACGGATCTCAGGAAGTATATATCAGGTAACCTGTTGGATCAATATCAGATAATGGAAGCCGAAAATGGGAAAGAGGGTCTGGATAAAGCCATTGAGAGCATTCCTGACCTGGTGATCAGCGACCTGATGATGCCTGAAATGGACGGAATGGAAATGTGTGACCATTTAAAGAAAGATTCCCGGACAAACCATATTCCCCTGATCATGCTCACGGCGAAAGCAGACAGGGAAAGTAAACTGGAAGGTCTGGAAACGGGTGCAGATGATTATATTATCAAGCCTTTTGATGCTGACGAACTGCATGTACGGGTGAAAAACCTCATTGAACAGAGAAAGAAACTGAGAGAACGTTACAGGAAAGAATTTCTTTCTGATCCGGCGGGTCATGAAATGCATCCACTTGCGGAGGAATTCCTGGCCAGGTTAATGGTTTGCATGAAAAAACACCTGGAAGATCCGGAATTTAGTGTGAAACAACTGGGAGAAGAACTTCATCTGAGCCATACACAATTATACAGAAAGGTACTCTCCCTGACTGATTATACGCCCAATGAATACATTCGCAACACGCGTTTGAAGATGGCAGCCAGGATGTTCCTGGAAGGGCATACAAATATTACGGGTGTTTTGTATACAGTTGGATACAGCTCCCCCTCCTATTTCACTCAAAGTTTCCGGGAATTGTTTGGAATGAATCCTTCAGATTATATAAGGCAAAAGGGAGAGGGAACTAAAAACTAAATTCGTGAGACTTGGATTTCATGAGCTTGAGAAATGAAATTCATAGTCGAACAATCCCGATGACAATCGGGACCTTGAAAGACGAAATATGAAACAAAAACTAGAAACCAGAAACTAACTGAAGTTCCACTCCATATTCTAAGTTTTTCTTCTTTCCTAATAGTTCAGACAAGTTTCTTCTCAGATGGTCTAATTCTGATACAGAATGCAAGATTTCTTATAGATTTTGCCCTTTCTGCGGTTGTAAATTTGATCAGAATTTGTTTGTAACGAATTTTTTTACTCATCCTAAACCAGATCATCATGAAAAATTCTTTACTATTTATTTTGGTTATTGTTTGTTTCATCATTGAGGCAAACGCACAGGTCATCCATATTCCTTCAGATCTTTTAACCATCCAGGCCGGCATCGATTCAGCTGCAAATGGCGATACCGTGCTTGTTGCCGAGGGCACCTACTTTGAAAACATTAATTTCAAGGGCAAGGCCATCACAGTGGCCAGCCTGTTTGTCCTGGATGGCGATACCTCGCACATCCGGAAAACAGTCATCGATGGAAGCCAGTCCACCAATCCCGACACCGCTTCGGTGGTCACTATGTGGTCGGGAGAAGATACAACATCAGTCATAATGGGTTTTACCATTACTGGGGGAACAGGTACTTATATCACTTCATATTATGGTCAGCCGATCATTAATCTCGTACATGGAGGGGAATGGACACAACTCACTACTCAAAGAGTTGGCGGAGGAATTTTTATTACCGGCAGCGGGGGCAAAATCACTAACAATATCATTGAAAAAAATCATGTGACGGATCCGGATAACGGAAATACACAATTTGGTGGTGGTATGCATGCCCATGTCTATAATAACCATTCCTTAATAATCCGGAAAAATATCGTAAGAGATAATACAGTAACGGGTATGGATCCATGTGGCGGGGGTATTTCTGCAGCGGGTGGCAGGATCATTTGCGAATACAACGAGATAACAAATAATACTGTCGACGGAGTGATAATAAGCCTGGGCGGAGGCATTCATGGCCTTTGGTTTGATCTTCTCTATGGAATAAAATATTATGAGGGTGTGGTCAAGGAAGCGATAATCAGGAATAATCGTATCTGTGATAACTCCGCCACTTCAGATTGGGAAAATGGTGGAGGAGCATATGCCCAACTATTTGGTTATGGGGAAGAGCATATACAGGTTTACAATAATATTATCTGTAACAACTATTCCAACGCTGGCGGGGGTGCATTAGCATTCCATCATTATTCAGAAGGAAGGTTTTTCAACAATACTATTGTTGACAACACAGCTGGCTGGGATGCTAACTGCATTGAAGTGGCAACCGCCAAACACATTTATCTGTACAATAATATCCTGTACAGGTACGTACCCAGCACCAAGAAGGAATACTGGATCGGTTGGACAGAACCTGCCAATCTGCTGTTCTTTAACAATATAATATTGCAACCCTTTACAAACCAAGATCCGGTTACAGCATTTAATAACCTGGAAGCTGAACCCGTCTTTCAAAGCGGGACATTCGAACTGGCGGAGGGAAGTCCGGGCATTGGCTGGGGCAGGGATTCCTTTAAGATAGATGGTACCTGGTATTATGCCCCGCATTCAGATATTTTCGGGGAAAAAAGGCCTGATCCCGTGGATCCATATGTGGATGCCGGTGCAGTTGAATCTACATTTCCCAGGCCGGTTTATCATAATGCAGACCTTACTCATATTGGCCTCTGGGATCGCAAACTCTGGCCGGATTTTCATAAAGATACCCTTCATTATGTCCTGCCGGTAACCGATACTACAGTACTGATACCCCAACTTGATTTTATATCGGAGGATTGGTTAGCCGAAATTGAAATCAACAACGCAACAGACCTGGGATCAGCAGATCCGGCAGACAGGACCACAACGATAACTGTAACAGCATATGACGGGACAACCCAAAAAATCTATACGGTGCTGTTCAGGTATGCATCAACGGATGCAACCCTCGATACTTTATCTACCATATGCATGCTGAATCCACCATTTGATCCGGGAATTTTCGTATATGAAGTATGTCTTCCAACAGGAGT
>CAZRHW010000372.1:0-3934 GCA_964599785.1 uncultured Bacteroides sp.
AGATATGCATTTAATTCATCCTCAAAGGCTGTGGAGTTGAGAATGACAGACAAGTTGCTCTTTCCATCCATATCTTCTGCGTACAGAAAAAAGCCGCTGTTAAAATCTGAAGAATATTCGGGCAGGAAAGAAAATTCACCGTCCTTTTCAACAGGGATGACAGTGGTATTCCCCCCAAAAAAAACAAAAAGTTGTCCGTCTGTTGCCTGACTTTCCATTGCAAAGGGTTGTTTCATCAGACGGCCGGATATGACATCCCTGTTCTCAGGTCTGACGGTACCGGCCATTACCCCGGTTTCATCCGGATACCAGTAATTACGCCATCCCTGGGTTAATAACAACAGGTCGAGATCCTCCGGGGCATCAGTATTTGCCTCATCAAAGTAGTCATTCGGTCTGTGAATTTTCCCCTTAATTTCCGGTGACAGCAATAAGGCAGATTTTATGCCGGGTTCATCAAGCATGGATGAGGAGCATAACTGATCATCAACAACCGCCAGCGAGTAGTTTCCCCTGATCATTGATGGTTGATCGCAGGTAAGCCTTATGGATAATATCACACTGTCACGTGGTGTGTACCTTTTCCGGTCGGCCAGGAGATTTGTTTGATAATTACCTGCTGAATGTATGTAAACCAGTCTTTCTGCCTGGGGCAATAATCTGGAGTCAAACAGGGTCAGGACAGCAATCCCTTCAGGGAAATTCTCAGTCGGGATTTTCACAGATTTTTTTCTACCTGTTTTTATTACTTCATAATAACACAGATAATCCCTTATCATAATAGTTATCAGGGCAGTATCATTGTCAGTATTTACATTGCTGATCTCCAGATCTATCTCATCGTTGTTTTCATGATCTGTTCTGATATGAAGTTGCCAGCCCTCATTTCTCCCCTCAGGTAAAAGAAAACGCTTATTTAATCCTGCCGGTTTCGTTACCTGAAAATAGTAAGGCCTGTCAGCCCTGGCCCTGTAATGAAAAACTCCCATACCATCATGTCGGGATACCGGTGTTGCAAGCACTTCTCCATCCTGATCGATTATTTCCCCTTTAATTTCCAAAGGATTCCCATCTTTATTCACAGCTTTGAAAGCCATCATTGTTTCTGTACCATTAATACAATAACCACCTTCCGGAAAGAAGTCCACCTGAATGAAGTGGTTTACAGGTAAAGAATAGACAGTATCCAGCCTTTCCGATTTATATGCTGATCTGAATTCTACCACAAGACTGGTATCCAGATCAGCCGGAATAATGTACGGAACAGGATCGAGCCAGGATTCACTGGTTGTGCCGCGTCCTCTGTGAAGCACTTTGCTTCCGGAAACAAACCTGTACGAGAAGGATACATCGTCCACCTCCCTGTTAATATCATCATAACAGCTAACCAGCATCTGAACTGTATCGCCGGGGAAATATTCAGGTTTATCGAATGCTGCTACCAGCTGCAATCCATCGCGTTTATCCTTCAAAACCATTATCTTTTTGCTGAACAGGTTATTGGTGTCAAAGTTTTTCATCCAGCTTGAATACCCCAGGATATAATATATACCCTCCTCAAGCGAATGCTCAAGAAAAAGTTGCCCATGTACTCCTGAATCCATGGTTAAATACTTTTCCTGACTGATTATTCTTCCATCGTCACCGACCAGCAGAATATCAAAGGTTTTACTTAAACGGGATGCTGCGAGGCTTTTTTTATTCCTGATATAAGCTTTAAACCAGATCGTATCTTCCGGTGCATATACCTCACGATCGGTATGAATGTATATAATATCGTTAAGCGTGTTTTCACTATACACTGAAAGGGATTCAAGAAATTTATTCAGCTTTATATTACTGCTAAAAACTGTCCTGGCTGATAAGCTCTCCTCAATCAGGGGAGTATTCAGCCAGCTTGTATCCCCGGCGTATTCACCGAATATCCGGTTTTCAATTACAGGTTTCGATTTATCAACCAGGTTACTGGTAATACCATTGTGTTCGAAATAGGTGCGATTGGTGAAAAATTCCCGGTACTGGTAGTATTCATTGAACTCCCTGTCAGCTATATCATCCCCCTGTATATCCTTGAAATTCCTGAATTCTATGTTAAGGTTATTTAGCAGAAACTTTTCGTTTTCAGCTATTTTCTTCCTCGTTGTTACATTGCGTGGCAACAGGTTTATTTTCAATTTCTCAGCAATAGTGCTGTTACCGGAAAATGTAATGAACATGTTATTTTGTTGCAGTTCTATCTGCTGTATTTCCTGTTCCTCATCTTGCAGATACACCGTAAAATTTTCCGGATTACCTGCATATGCATGATCGGGGGGCTTGTTGAATGTGAGCTCCAGTTTATCCTCATATATTCTTGTACTGCTAAGTATAAAGTTCCTTGTATTAAAAAGATTGTTAAATGAAAGGTAATGAAGGAAGTATGCAGAATCAATCAGGTTGTATTCCAGGCTCAGCTCGAAAAGTTTCTGCCTGTTTGTCCCATTCTCTAAAGTTCCCCTGTAATTTATTTTTTTTATACCATAATTAAGGGCATCAATATAGATCGTTCCTTTCGTGGAGATCCTGCTGATTCCCCTGTTATATTTCCGGTTATCTTTAAAAGTAATGTAATAGTAAGGCCTGTCAGCCAGATAGGTCAGTTTTGGATTGCTGAAATCATGATTGCGGATGAAATCGGTTTCCAGGCGATCAATGAAATAAAGAGATTTCCTGTTATAATTCCTCACAGGATCATGTGCCCTGAGTATGACCAGCTCATTATTCAGAGGTATAGGCATGACTGAATAAGGAACAAATTTATCGCGGTTATCATAGGATCTCATCAGCGGGCTGTCAACCCGGAAATCCAGGTTGATCCTTTTATAAATCAGTCCTGCATTAAAATTATCGACCGATTGAAATCCCGGATCCTCCAGGTTTATAATGCTCTCGAAAAGATTGATATAATCATCATCTTTTTTAATGTACTCCCTGTAATACCCATTATAAATGACCGGCATGTCAGGATAGTTATCCAGAATACGCCTGATGGATAGCTTTATGATTTCATTTGTTTTGGGAGTTCTTCCGGATTTTGCCTGAATCTCTACTTCATTTAATTCTATAATGTTGTTTTTCAGGTAGATGCTATCGAGACTAACCAGATTCAGGCTGTTTATGGGGATATCTTTCTCCAGGTAGCCGATACATGAAACATGCAGGGTGTCAAAATATTTATCAGCGGATACTTGTATCCGGAAGAATCCAAGTTCATCGGTGATGGTTCCTGTATACTCATCAATATAAATGGTAGAAAAGGCAACGGGTTCAAGATCTGAGGAATCAATCACTCTTGCCTTGATCTCAAAATCCTGTGATAAAGCCGGGAAGCATAATACTATTGTTAACAGTAGTGAGAATGTAAGATGTACGCAGGCGCGGAGTATACTGTTAATACTAAAACCAGGTGTCAAAGTTTTAGTTGTGGTATACTTCATTATTCTGAAAGATAAGTTGATGGCAACAGATTATTCTGCCCGTTTATTTCCCATTTTGAAATATTTTCAATATCTGTTTCCGTCAAATTGTGTAATTTCCGGAGGTTACTGACAAATTCTGCGGCTGTCCGCTGATATCAAAGATATAAAGAATATCAAAGCCGTATATATTCATTCATTCAGGATGAGACAAAAGTGAAATAAAAAACAATTGGGGTGGGATTATAAAACACAAAAAAATACAATAATATTGCTTTACATTATTATTTCAATATTGGACCGGCGTGCAACCTTCAACCAGCAACTTGAGTTAATTATCTCACGCGGGCTATGAATAAATAACCGGAAGGTTAAGATTGTTATAATAATAAATTGAATGCTATGATTCATGGCATTGTGCTGATAAATTCAGTAATTTTATATGTATCGACACCTTATTTTTTACCCGTAAAAGTTCG
>CAZRHW010000373.1:0-3932 GCA_964599785.1 uncultured Bacteroides sp.
TTGATGAGATTGGGGATCTTCATATAAATTCGCAAACCAAATTGTTAAGATTTTTTCAAGAACGCGAAATTCAACCTCTTGGTGGGCCACAAGAAAAAGTTGATGTAATAGTCGTTATGGCCACGAACAAAGATTTAAATGAAGAAGTTGAAAATAGAAGGTTCAGAGGTGATTTCCTTGATCGTATTGATGAAAATACACTTGAGATACCCCCCTTGAGAAAAAGAAAAGATGATATTCCATTGTTAGTTCGCTATTTTATTGAAAAGAATGATAAAGAGCGTGTAAAAAATCCTGATTTGCCGCCAATTCGCATAACGAATGATTGTTTGGACAAATTAAAGAAAAATTATTGGAAAGGTAATGTTAGGGATTTGGAAAAAGTCATAAAAAAAATAATGAGAAGACGTTCATTTGATAAAAGCAGAGAAGATATTTCATCTTCCAACCTGCCTCAATATATTCTAATACCAGTTGATCCTGAAAAACCCAGCACAAGGTCACAGAAAGTAATAAAAAAGAAGCCCACCATAGAAGAGTTAATTCAATTCAAAAAAGATGGAGTCCTTCAAAAAGAAATAGCAGAAATGTATGAAAAAGATCCTTCGACTGTTTCCAAATGGTACAAAGTTTTAAATGAGGGAGCCTGATTTTTTAATGCTCAAAGTTTGATCCATTCCCAAACCTTGCCTAACATCCAATTCTTTCAATAATCATTTTCAAATAAATTTCACATGAATTCACATGAATTCACGTGAATTTCAACTTACCTTATACATTTCCTTAAGAATCCATTGCATCCTCCACAATATTTTATTGCCTCTTAACATTCTGATTTCACATTTGTATTTCCTTTGACACAATTTTTTATGCCTCCAAATCTGATTTTGGAACGCTACGGGTACATAGAAAGGGCAGATACCCGCAAATCAAGGCCGGCAAGGAGGTGAAAAATTGTGGCAGTAGCGGGAACCCAAAAATCCTTAATTAAAAAAGGAGGAATAACATGTTTAAGGAAAAAACAAACAAGAAGAAAATCGAGGCAAGGGATTCAAACAACATTAACCTTAACAATGAAAAACATTTAACGAAGGAGGACACCATGAGTCTATCAAAACACACTGGCAATGGTAATGGGGCGTTAGAGATGACAATCGAGGACGTTCCCGTCAATTCTCTGGTTATTAAATATCATCCCAGGAGCACGCTGGGAAATATTGAAAGCCTTCAGGGAAGCATCAAGAGAGACGGACTTCAAGAACCGTTATCGGTTTACGATGTCGGCGAAAATCAATACGCCGTCATTGATGGAGTTCGAAGACTTGCGGCGATTCAGGAGTTCGGATGGCAAACTGTACCGTGCCTTATTTATAAAGGTATGGATGCGTCAGATGCTGCTCATATTTCTTACGTCAAGAATACTGAGCGAAACAGCCTGAATCCAATTGAGATAGCCCGACACCTCAAAGCGATGGTCGATGAGTTCGGATACACTCATCGAGAGCTTGAACTAAAAGGCTATGGATCACCAGCAAAAATTTCGGGTCAACTTAAATTGCTCGACCTTCCAGAATCCATCCAGACAAAGATTCAGGATGACGAGCTAACTGCTGCTCATGGCCGTGAGATTGTTAAACTCCCGACAAAAAAAGAGCAAGAGAACATGGCCAAGCAAATAAAAGATTTCGATATGTCGGCAAAGAGGACGGAGATCCGCATAGCGCGCTATCTTGCCAAGGGAAAGAAAAAAGCCAAGAAGACAATAGAGATAGTTCCTTCCCCGGACATCCCTGGAGTTTACTTCAAGGATTCCCGAGATATGAGCGAGCTACCGAACAGGTCAGTTCATTTGATTGTGTCCAGTCCGCCTTATGGTGTTGGGATGGAGTATGAAAAAGGCATGAACCATGATGAACTTCTCGAAATGCTAAAAAGCGTAATGGATGAATGCGCAAGAGTTCTGATTCCGGGTGGAGTCATGGCTTTGAATTTTGCTGACATCCATAATTTCAAAGGCAGTAAGGGTAAAAACGGTTTCGGCCAGATTCAGCTCATGGGGCACAAATACCAGAGCTTCTTGCGGAAACATGGTATCTATCTGAAAAGCCATATAATTTGGGTAAAATCAAAGCTTTGGACGAAAAGGCCAGAAATATTCTTTAATGAGGATACCATTCACACCTCGTATAAGATCCTGGATACCTTCGAGTCGGTTTACATCTTCCGTAAAGAAGGAAAAAGAGAAATTCCTCCAGAAGATGTTGTATTGAGATCCAAGCTAACCAAAGAACAATGGAAAGCTTGGGTGCCTGGCGTATGGGAAATTACTCCAGTTAAAAATATGGAAGGACATCCCGCTGTCTTCCCTGATGAACTACCCCGACGGCTAATCAAGATGTATTCCTATGAAGGGGATATAGTTCTTGATCCGTTTCTGGGCAGCGCCACTACTGTAAAAGTTGCCCGAGAGCTTAATCGTGATGGCATTGGTTATGAGAGGGAAATTCAATATAAGCCAGAAATTATGGAAAAGCTCGGGGTGATTCCTGAACAGGCTGTGGGTGAAGGTTTGGAGACAATGGCGGAATTCTTCGAAAGAACGATAAATTCTGAAAGTGAAACTTCCGAACCCTCTTTTGAAATAATCCCTGTCAATAAGGGAAAAACGTTTAAGGGCATCGAGTCCGCTGAGGAATTTTCTGAAGCAAGCATGGCCGTTTAATGTGGCATTCGTTTGGGTGTGGGATGTTCAACTCCCACACCCTTATTTTAAGCAGAGGAGGAATAACAATGTTTCCAATAATAACAAAACTAACAGGGGTATCCTTTCAGGATGCCCAGGAGAATATAAACAAATTCGGTGGCCCGGGTTTATGTGCTTATGACCTTATCCGTGAGCCCAACAATCCGCATGATGTTAATGCGATTAGGGTTGCCCTCTTCGACGATATTTTTCTGGGTTACGTCCCGAAGCATATCGCCAGAGTTTTGGCTCCCATGATGGATAATGGCAGAAGTTTTGTTGCTGAATTTTACCGTCTTAACAAATCACCCGTACATAAAAATGTTGGGGTTACTGTTAGGATTGTCGAGATTGTTCAGCAACAAGAACAACAGACAAATTAAAACATAGCAGGTGGCCCTGAAATCGTCTTGGCTACCTGCTAAATAAATCAAAATTGTTTTCGGACCATTGGATAAGCAATCCATTCGACCGAAATATAAGGAGGTGATTCAAGTGGTTACAAGGGGCTGTGCCCAGAATGTGCCCGTGAAACGGCTGTATTCGATCAAAGAACTTGTGAACGAAATCGGCGCGACCGAATGGTTCTGGCGGACCCAGATCTGGGACGGCCAGCTTCCTTATGTCCAGGTCGGTCGGAAGATGCTGATTGATCGTGAGGATATCGAGCGATTTATTCAGAAACACAAATTCAGCAATTAAACAAATGCCCAAATGGGGCAGATAATAAAAATAGGAGGTAAATTATGTTTTATGACGAATTTGTTGGAAGTTATAAGCACGAAAAACTTTCAAAAGATGAAGTGGCAAAGGTAATTGGTGACTTCAATGAGTGGAAAATGTACGAATTTTCAGCTCAATGGAAAAAAGAGTATTTTGAAAAAGGCTGCCATAATTGTGGCAGCAATAAATTAATCCATTCTGGTCCAAAATATGAAGGCAGACATGATGAGTGGGGAATTTGTCCTACTATCTGGAAAATTAAATGCAAAGATTGTGGAAAAGAACATACAGTTGTTACAAATGATGACAATGATATCTTGGATGAATGGTAAGATGGTAAGAGTGATAATGCCCCTGGTTCATCTGGGGGCATCTTTTTTTTATGCGTTCAAATTTTATCAATCAAAGAGGTTTGCTCTTGAATCTGGAAACAAATCATGGAATAAATTAATTGAACAATAAAGTT
>CAZRHW010000374.1:0-2131 GCA_964599785.1 uncultured Bacteroides sp.
TAATATTGGGTCCACCCCAAAAAGTGACTCTGAAATTGTTATGATGGGCTAAAGCCCTATGATGCTCTGGTTTTTATTACCCTCAACCTCAAAGCTGGGATTAGCTTTATCCCTCTCATCAAAGCATAACAGGATTGAAAGCGACTTGGTTCTTACACAGTTTACATCGAAAATTAATTCATAAAACCCGGTTGATCTTGACGAAGAAAGCTACATATCAGGAATTTCTTGAGGATGATAAATATATCCGTGTGCTGGGAGCACGTGTCCATAATCTTAAAAACATTGATGTGGAGATCCCCCGGAATAAATTGACAGTCATAACGGGTTTAAGTGGCAGCGGGAAATCATCCCTGGCTTTTGATACGATTTATGCTGAAGGGCAGCGGAGATATCTTGAGACGATGTCGGCATATGCCCGGCAATTCCTTGGAAATATGGAAAGGCCCGATGTGGATAAGATCACGGGGCTTAGCCCGGTAATATCCATTGAACAAAGAACGTCGTCCAGGAATCCCCGGTCCACCGTTGGAACCATCACAGAGATCTATGATTATCTGAGGCTTCTTTATGCAAGAGCTTCCGATGCCTATTCATGGGTGACAGGTGAAAAGATGGTTAAATACAGCGACGATCAGATCAATCGGTTGATAAGTGAGAGGTTTGGGGGATTAAAGATTGTGATCATGGCACCTCTTGTAAAAGGCCGGAAAGGTCACTACAGGGAGTTATTTGACCAATTCCGTAAAAAGGGGTTTCTCCATGTCAGGATCGACGGAGAGATAACCGAGCTTACCTATGGATTAAAGGTTGACAGGTATAAAGCACATCATATCGAAATAATCATTGACAGGCTTATAACCGGTGAGGATCCGAAACGTATGGCTGATTCGGTTAAAACTGCTCTTGACCAGGGCAAAGGTACGCTGATGCTGCTGAATGCTGAATCCAACGATGTTGTATATTACAGCAGGCATCTTATGTGTCCTACCAGTGGGATTTCATACAATGAACCTGCACCACATACATTTTCGTTCAACTCACCTCAGGGAGCATGCCATGAATGCAATGGTCTCGGTGAAACCAACGAAGTCGATCTTATTAAGATCATTCCAAATCAAAACAAGAGTATTCGTGCAGGTGGCATCGAACCTCTTGGTCCATACAGGAATGCGCTGATTTTCTGGCAGCTCGATGCTATTGCCGCCAAATATAATTTCTCACTCGACACTCCTGTAAAAAATATTCCCGGGGAAGCAATGAACAAAATATTATACGGGTCGGAAGAAGCTTATAAACTGCAAAATACACCACTGGGTAGTACATCAAATTATTTTCTGAGCTTTGATGGGATCGTCAATTATATTCAAACAGTCTATCAGTATGAACATTCCAGCAGGAAAAATAATCTCCAAACGGATCAGTTTATTAAAAAGGTTGTCTGTCCGGAATGCAATGGAACCCGACTTCAGAAGGAAGCACTGTATTTCAGGGTGAATGGGAAAAACATTGCGGAGCTTTCATCCATGGATATCATTGAATTGTATAAATGGTTTGGGGATCTTGAGACGCAACTATCAGGACGTCAGAAGATTATTGCATCTGAAATACTGAAAGAATTAAAAAGCAGGTTGCGGTTCCTTATTGATGTGGGACTTGATTATCTTTCACTGAACAGAAATGCAGGGAGCCTGTCAGGTGGAGAAAGTCAGCGAATAAGACTTGCAACACAGATTGGCTCTCAGCTTGTAAATGTTCTTTATATCCTGGATGAACCCAGTATTGGCCTCCATCAAAAAGATAATCTTAAGCTGATCCATGCCCTGAAAAATCTCCGGGATAGTGGTAATTCGATCATTGTTGTGGAACACGATAAGGAAATGATTCAATCAGCTGATCACATCGTTGATATGGGACCGACAGCAGGCAGGCATGGCGGCCATGTGGTTGCAACAGGAACACCTTATAATATAAGAGTTTCCGGAACACTGACAGGATTATACCTGAGTTCTCAAAAAAAGATAGATGTGCCGCCAGTCCGGCGACACGGAAACGGTCAGAAACTTATCCTCACCGGAGCAAGGGGGAATAATCTGAAAGATATTTCTGTTATTTTTCCACTGGGAGTATT
>CAZRHW010000374.1:2141-3930 GCA_964599785.1 uncultured Bacteroides sp.
AAGCCGTCATAGTGTACCCAGCCACAACAGAGGCAGATACCGCTACCGCCGAAGAGACGCCGATACAATCTGCGCAAAAGCATCGAGGTAAAAAGTGCGGCGGAGAACAATCTTAAAGACATCGACGTTAAATTTCCTCTCGGTGTATTTATCTGTGTTACAGGGGTTTCCGGCAGTGGAAAATCCACACTGATTAACGACACCCTTCATCCTGTTCTCAGCAGGTATTTCTATCGCTCACATAAAGAACCCCTGCAATATGATGGGATTGTTGGAATAGAACAAATCGATAAAGTGATTGAGGTGAACCAGTCCCCCATAGGACGGACACCCAGATCAAATCCGGCAACATACACAGGAGTATTTTCTGATATCAGGAAACTTTTTGAACAAACTCCTGAAGCAAAAATCAGGGGATATAAGGCAGGACGATTTTCTTTTAATGTTGCCGGTGGAAGATGTGAAGAATGTAAGGGAGCCGGGATTCAGACGATTGAAATGAATTTCCTTCCGGATGTTTATGTTGAATGCAAGTCGTGTAACGGGCACCGCTATAACAGGGAAACCCTTGAAGTTAAATATAAAGGGTGTTCAATCAGTGATGTACTCAATTTCACCATTAACAAAGCGGTGGAATTTTTTGTTCATGTCCCTTCTATTGCCAGGAAATTAAAAACCCTGAAGGATGTCGGACTTGGATATATCACCCTTGGCCAGCCTTCAACAACACTTTCGGGTGGTGAGTCTCAGCGGGTAAAACTGGCTGCAGAACTGGCAAGGAAAGATACAGGCAGGACACTTTATATGCTTGATGAACCGACAACAGGTTTGCATTTTGAAGATATCCGTGTACTGCTGGGTGTGTTGAACAAACTGGTTGATAAAGGTAACACAGTAATTGTTATTGAACATAATATGGATGTGATCAAATTTGCGGATTATATCATTGACCTTGGGAAAGAAGGAGGCCTTCGGGGAGGGGAAGTAATCTGTCAGGGGCCCCCGGAAGATATCATCCGTTGTAAGCATAGCTTTACGGGGCAATTTCTGAAAAAAGTCCTCGAAAACAGGGTATCATAAAATCTATGATTCATAAGTCCGATTATTTCTCCAAAGGAATCCTCAGCATTATTTTATAAAAAGTTAATTTAATATCTTAGCGTCTGAATCCGGTATTTCACCTTTTCAAAATCAATAATATGGACACGAATGAAGATAAAATAAAGAGAGCCTTCAAAGAAAGAGACTGGAATGAGATCCAGACTTATGATTCATGGAAGATTTTCAAGATCATGTCGGAATTTGTCGAAGGTTTTGAAAAACTCTCAAGGATTGGCCCCTGCGTATCTATTTTCGGTTCAGCACGTACAGGACCGGATAAGGGATACTTCAAACTGGCAGAAGAAATTGCTTATAAACTTACACAGCATGGTTATGGAATCATTACAGGGGGAGGTCCCGGAATAATGGAAGCTGCCAATATGGGAGCCAAAAGAGGGAAAGGAAGATCGGTGGGTATTAACATTGCACTTCCTTTTGAACAGGAAGCCAATCTGTTTATTGATCCCGATAAACTGATCACATTTGATCATTTTTTTATCAGAAAAGTCATGTTTATGAAATATGCCCAGGGATTTATCGTACTCCCGGGCGGTTTCGGGACTTTTGATGAACTTTTTGAGGCCATCACACTTATTCAGACAGAAAAAATTGGAAGGTTCCCGATCGTGCTTGTGGGAATAAATTACTGGACAGGCCTCATCGGTTGGATAAAAGATGTTATGCTTGA
>CAZRHW010000375.1:0-3924 GCA_964599785.1 uncultured Bacteroides sp.
TGAAGAATGATTTAAAATAAGCTTTACTGGTCATGCCATCCCAGTGAACCGATCCATAATAATACTGGATATTAAAAAATGTTCCTTTCAGCCCCAGCAGGAAAAACAAAGAAATAATGCTTAGCTTAATCCATATCCTGCGCTTACGTGTCCATTCCAGGAAAGCAGCCATGGGGATGGCAAGGAGCCCATAAATATCTATCATCGGACGTGAACCAAGACTGCCTCCATACCACCAGCACCACCAGGAGTATGTAACATATATATGAGCAACGAGCAGTATAAGAACGGGCCAGAAATATTCTTTCCTCTGTCTCCAGAGAACCGGGATCCCGGCAAGAGAAAAAACCATCACCGGTGTATATAACAACCAGCCTTTCCTGAAACTGAAAAGCCCATTCATGATCTGGGGTTTGAGGAAAAAGAATCTTTCACCAATGTATGAAAAGAATATCCAGTGACCGGTAACTGTTTTCCAGTAAAAAAACTGTGGTGTCCAAATGACAATTATCAGTAATAGAACGATGATGAAATGATAAAAATATTTCCTGAAAAGAAGTAAACGAGACCTGACATCACGCCATGAACGGATGCCAAAAAGTATAAATACAAGAAAAATAAGTGCATTGGTAGGACGGATCAGGCTTATTATACCCAACAGTATACCAAGAAATATGGTTTTCAGGATCCCGGGTGATTCATACCATCTAATCGTAACATATATGAATATATTCGTTAATGCAAAAATATATACATGAGGCATGGTGATTTCCGTACTTGAGTAATACAGAAGATTGGTGCCGAGGGTGATTATGATCAGTGTAAGAAATGCCACGAGCTGGCTAAAATACCTGATTAATATTTTTCTCAGGAAGATCAGGCCCATAAGATAATAAATGATACCTCCGATGACGAGAAAATATTTGTAGTGTGCAGAAAAGCCGGAAGGATTTTGGTCAGTTAATCCGACTGTTGCATGGGCAATAAAGAAAAAAGGTGCATAAAGGTATGACATGCCCATGGATGTTTTGATAACATAATGATTGTCGGAGGTATTATTGGGCCAAAATTGTACTTCGGGATCATCGGATCCCTTATCGATAAATTTCAATGTGACGTCGTGATATATAAAGGTGGCGGGGAGATATGAATAATATGAAATGACATCCCATGCAATTACGCGTCCCGGATTTTTCCATGAGTGTATATTGTAAACGTGCCATAATGAAACAATTACAGAAATTACAACAGCCAGTGAAACAAAGTCAAATCTGGTCTTCAGACATAATGGATACTTTGTAAGTAATGAAAATATTAACCGTCGGGCAGGATTCAATTTTTTTTGAATCATGAGAAGATTATTTTGATAATGGCTGGGCGTATGAAATCACATCCCGGGCGTTAATTTCTTTATCACACAGGATGATTAACCGCTCAAGTACGTTTCTGAATTCCCTGATATTCCCGGTCCAGTTGATTTTTTTCAGTTCTTCGATTGCACTGCTTGTGATTGTTTTATTCGCAATACCATGCTCACTGCAGATCTGGGCATTAAAGTAATCTGCAAGAAGGGGTATATCTTCCCTGCGTTCGTTAAGGGTGGGCACATTGATTAGAATTACACTGATCCTGTGATACAGGTCCTCCCGGAAAGTATTTTTCCGGATTTCTTCTTTCAGGTTTTTATTTGTTGCTGCTATGATCCTGACGTTAACCACAATATCTTTATCGCTGCCTACAGGAGTGATCCTGTTTTCCTGAAGTGCCCTGAGAACTTTTGATTGTGCAGAAAGGCTCATATCTCCGATTTCATCAAGGAACAGTGTGCCACCGTGAGCCTGCTCAAATTTACCTTTACGTTGTTTATGGGCAGAGGTGAATGCCCCTTTTTCATGTCCGAATAATTCACTTTCTATAAGTTCTGATGGGATGGCAGCACAGTTCACCTCTATAAAGGGATAATCTGCCCGTTCACTTTTTTCGTGGAGCCATCTTGCAACAAGCTCTTTCCCCGTACCGTTTTTCCCTGTTATGAGTACCCTGGCATCGGTGGGAGCAACCCTTTCGATCATTTCCTTTACTTTAAACATCGCATCAGATTCCCCGACCATCTCATTCGTTTTACTGACCTTTCGTTTAAGGACCTTTGTTTCTGTAATAAGATTGGTCTTATCCATCGCGTTCCTGATCGTGATAAGCAAACGATTCAGGTCGGGTGGTTTTTCAATGAAATCGAAAGCGCCTTTTTTGATTGCTTCGACAGCTGTATCGATTGTACCATGTCCGGAAATCATAATGACCGGCACATCATGTGAGATAACCTGAATTTTTTCAAGAACCTCAAGCCCGTCCATATCGGGCATCTTTATATCGCAGAGAATTGCATCATAATCCGTGCTCCGGAATATTTCAATACCTTCAGGACCATTTGATGCCATATCCACTTCCAGTCCTTCATGTTCAAGAATATCCTTCAGCGTTGTGCGGATACTTTTTTCATCATCGATAACCAGTATTTTAGCCATTCTTTATAATATTAAACCACAAAGGAACACAAAGGATAGCACAAAGGAACACAAAGAAGTTTTATTCTTAGCCTTGGATTACTTTGTGGTGCCCCTGGTACCATTCTGGTTAAATAAAAACAATGTAGCTTCATAAGCTTAAGCGATAAGAATGATTTTAAAGTCAGATTTCAGATATGAATTTAATAATCAAATGCAAAATAATATCCTAAAACTATATAATCCCTTAAAAAGTTATCTACGTTTTATACCTGATCCATTTCCACAGTTCCTTATAGGTTACTTTATTCCCGTACATGAGAATGCCGGTGCGGTATATTTTCCCGGCCAGCCATGTTGTGGCAAGGAAGAATATGATCAGAAGCCCGGCGGATAAGACAACATCCGCTACAGGTACGCCGAACGGTATTCTTGCCATCATGACCACGGGTGAGGTAAGGGGAATGATGGAGAACCAGTATGCTACGGAACTGCCGGGATTGTTAATGGCGTTAATAAGAACGATCAGTGCAAGAATAAGTGGAATCAGGATTGGAAAGACAAATTGTTGTGTATCTGTTTCACTATCTACGGCTGAGCCCACGGCAGCAAAAAGGGAAGCATACAGGAAATAACCGCCCAGGAAGTAAAACAGGAATGAACCGATCATAACCAGAAAATCAATATTTTTCAGTGTGCTGAGAGCCGATTTAAGTTCTTCAATTTCCTGTGGTGTTTCCTGGGATTGATCATCAACCGGTGTGGCAGACATAACATCCTGCGATATGACCTGTTCAGTCGGAGTTAACCTGAATTCCGGGAAAAACAGGGCCTGTGCAACGGATACGAGCAGAAAAGTAGAAATGATCCAGATTAACAATTGTGTCAGACCCACAAATGCAATGCCGACAATTTTACCCATCATTAGCTGAAAAGGTTTGACAGATGAGATAATGATCTCCACAATCCTGCTTGTCTTTTCTTCCATCACTCCGCGCATAACCTGGGTGCCGAGAAACAAGAGAAACATATACATCATAAATCCACTCACATAACCGACTGCCATCATGATGCCGGTGTTGCTTTCTTTTTCAATCCCCCCGGGCGAAAGTTTAATTGTCCTGACATTGATCTGTGTCTTCACTGATTTCAGGATCTCATCCAGGTTTTCAATGTCATAGGTTTTAAGTTTCTGGTCCCTAATATATTCTTCAAGGTACTTACTGATGTGTAATTTTGTGGCAAGGTTCGGTTGTTTTTCAGAATAAAGAATGACGGAATTCGGATCATAGGATATGATGGGGGCTATGTAGAGGATCCCAAAATATCCAAGGCTGCTGAAGTTCTCTTTGAGGTTTGCCATTGAAACGTTGCTGAGGTAGTCGAACTTAAGATATTCTGTTTCAGGTATGACATTCAT
>CAZRHW010000376.1:0-3923 GCA_964599785.1 uncultured Bacteroides sp.
GTAATTCAGATTCCAGCCAAACTCTTTTGCTGCAGCCATCATCAGGACATACCCCTGTGCATAGGATACAATCTTGGAGGCATATAACGCTTTGCGGAGGTCATCAGCAAACGCCTTTTTATTACCCTTGAATTTAGCAGCCGGACCTGTCAGGACCTTTGAAGCTTTCACCCTTTCATCCTTCTGGGCACTGAGTGTCCTGGAAAAGACAGATTCACCGATCAGGGTCAGGGGCACACCGATATCCAGTGCTGCTATCCCGGTCCATTTCCCGGTTCCTTTCTGGCCGGCTGTATCGAGGATCTTATCAACCAGGTGTTCCCCGTTCTCGACATAACCAAGAATATCACGTGTTATCTCTATCAGGTAACTATTTAATTCACCCCTATTCCACTCTTCAAAAACCTGGTGCATCTCAATATTTGACATTCCCAACAGATCTCTCATCATATGATATGCTTCGCAGATAAGCTGCATATCACCATACTCAATGCCATTATGGACCATTTTTACAAAATGGCCGGCACCGTTTTCGCCCACCCAATCGCAGCAGGGGGAACCATCCGCTACTTTAGCGGCTATATCCTGGAATATTGGCTTAACATGCTGCCATGCAGCCGGTGAACCGCCAGGCATGATGGAAGGCCCTTTCAATGCCCCTTCTTCTCCACCTGATACTCCCGTTCCAATGTATAACAGTCCTTTGCTTTCAACATACTTTGTACGCCGGTTTGTATCGGGGAAATGCGTGTTGCCGCCATCAATGATGATGTCACCCGGTTCAAGATGAGGAATCAGTAATTCTATAAAATCATCCACAGCTTTCCCTGCTTTAACAAGCATTATGATCTTCCTTGGCTTTTTTAACGATCTGACAAATTCTTCGATGGAATGGGTGCCGACCAAATTTTTTCCCGCCCCCCTGCCATTTACAAATTTGTCAACTTTTTCCACCGTCCTGTTGAATACAGCAACAGTGTATCCCTTGCTTTCCATGTTCAATACCAGGTTTTCACCCATAACCGCCAGACCAATTAATCCGATGTCTGCAAGTTTTTCCATGTTTAGTCGATTTTGTTTATATAATTTGAATTTGATATATACTTAATATCCCGAATTTTGGGATGTTTAAAAAGTCAATAAAGGCTTCTCGCAGTCCCGATAGCTATCGGGAGCGCTGATTATTCCGCAGATTACGCAGATGTCTCTGAACCAGTGATTTAAATTCTGCGGAATCTGCGAGAAATAAAAATTAAAAAACTTTTTAAACAATCCCCATCTGATAAATTTTTCCTTTTATTGATTAATTCCCACACGCTCGCTCACACCCACTAATATACCAATTCACCTATTGACCGATTTACAATTTAACATTAAATCCCAGTTTCTCAAGTATTTCCCCGATACCCGAATGATCCCCGTCAAGTTGAATTGTATACGTTTCATATTCCCGTCTTAACGGGTATTCTCCGCGCTGACGTTCAAAGGTGTGAATTGATCTTCTAAGCCTTTCATCATCATCCGACACATTATATGTTTTTAATACTGTTTCCAACAATACGCTCTGAAGATCTTTTCCTACAGCATCAATCCTGATTTGTGTTTTATCAGGAACCGGTATATTTTCGGGCCTCCAGTTTTTAAGTCCAAGTTTAAAGAATTGATCAAGTGCCTGTACACTCATGCTGGTTCCGTTTGCTTTCCCGTCGAGGGAATAACCCGCAATATGTGGTGTAGCAATATCAACCATGTGAAGCAGCTCTTCATCAATATTTGGTTCATTTTCCCATACATCAAGAACAACAGATTCAAACGATCCTTTTTTAATCGCCTCTTTCAGGGCATTAGTATCTGCAACTTCTCCCCTGGAAGTATTGATGAAATGGACTTTTTTCGTGAGTGCCTTAAAGAAAGACCGATCGGCCATGTGGAACGTTCTGTCTGCTCCTGTCATATTAAGCGGAACATGCAGCGTAACGATATCAACATTGGCTAATAATTGTTTCAATTCTACAAATTTCCCCGGTCCTTCTTCACGCTCCCTCGGAGGATCATTTAAAAGAACCTTCATACCCAGCAATTCTGCTATATGTTCACCTCTGGATCCGACATGGCCGACACCGATAATTCCGATTGTTTTATCGTTGAGCCTGAAATTAAATTTACGTGCCAGGGTCAAAAGGGAAGAAAGAACATATTGCTCAACAGATGATGCATTACATCCCGGAGCGCTCTGCCATTTGATGTGCCTGTCTGCACAATATTTTGTATCAATATGGTCATATCCGATAGTGGCAGTAGCAATGAACTTAACTTTCGATCCCTCCAGCAATTGCCCGTTACATCTCGTCCTGGTCCTGATAACCAGTGCATCCGCATCCTTAACATGGTCAGGTCTTATATCCCTTCCGGGGAAATATTGAACTTCCGCAACAGAATCAAGAGCTCCCTTCAGGAATGGAACATTTGCATCTGCAACTATTTTAAGTTTCTTTTTCAATTATTTGTGAATTGTTAAACTGCTAAACTGTTAAATTGTTAAACTGTTAAACTGTTACTATTTTATAACCATTAAACCATTTAGCCATTTAGCCATTTAACCATTTAACCATTTAACCATTTATTAAGTTTTGAGACATTTGAGTGCATTTATTCATCAAATCTCTCCCCGGAGGCCCATAATCCCAGTGCCGGATTCGATATATAAAAGATCTCCTCTCCATCCGGCATAATATTGAATCCATCTTTTAGCTTTTCAGGATCATATTTCCGGATTATTTTTCTCAGGTCCTCAAAGTAAAAATTTACCTTTTCAATTTCTTCCTTTTTAAGATATCCCGGGCAATAAGTGATTTTGAACCTTCCTTCCGAAGATCCATGGATCAGATGGGCTGCTGCACTCAGATTATCCTGCAGATCAGTATTCCGTTCTGCCCATTCAAGTATTTTTGGTGTATGTGCATATCCATATTTCCTTATCAGCCTGTCGATCTGCCGGTCTTCACCGAATTCCCTTACACCGGGTGCAAGAACAATAAGTTCTCCGCCATCAGCGATAGCCATACGGGTGCGGTATATACTTTTATTACCCAGCCAGGTACTTTTAAACTCGTCGGGGTTGAGGTAAACAACTACTTTTTTTAAAGGTCTGTCAAGCATTGTAAAATTGACCTTAAGAGAAAGGTTACTGGCCTGAAGAAAACATTCCTCATCATCTCCTATAAACATTCCACGGACAACAAGTTTGCCTTCATCATCAGCTCCAACAACCGTGAGGACATATAAAATGGGAAAATCGTAAGCAAATTCATCAGATGCATAATTCAGTACTTTCCTGACCGGCGTATCCGTTCTGCCCATCATTTTTTCCATACCATAGACAGCGCCAAGGAAATGGCTTTTATCGATGCTTTCTTTTCCACCTGTCCCGATAAAAATATTTTTATTATAGTTGGCCATCCCGACCACTTCATGCGGGACCACCTGCCCGATGGAAAGAATCAGATCATATCCCCCGTCAATTATTATTTTATTTATCTGTGCAGGCCAGATGAAATTTACATTTCCGCCGGAAACATTATGTACAAATTCCTTTGGCACTTCGCCAATGGTAACCACATCCTCCCGCCAGTTATGAACACGGAATTTCCCGGCATCAACACCCTGAAACATTGACTGAATCTGCCGGATTGTCATGGGAGCATGCGTTCCAAGTGCAGGCAAAATATCAGTCAGGCTGTTACCAAGATACCGGTCTGCTATTTGGGTAAGAAGGCCAGCAAAAGAATGGAACCGTGTATAATCCGGTGGGATGGCAAGAATTCTTTTAACCTTGCCAAACTTATCCAGTGCCCCGGTAACACCTTCCTCCAGATCCTGTTTTGTTAAAACAGATGTCTCAGATCCTTTTTGATAATAAAGCA
>CAZRHW010000377.1:0-3910 GCA_964599785.1 uncultured Bacteroides sp.
AAGTTTTTCATGAATAACCTGCCGGGCTGCTTCAGCAAGAGGCAGATTTTTGTATTCCATGAGTGCTGAGATATCATGAGCCACAGTGTACCGGATAAAGAATTCACCATGACCGGTGGCTGAAACAGCACAGGTTTTATTGTTGGCATAATTTCCTGCCCCGATGATGGGTGTATCACCAACCCTGCCGGCCATCTTGTTGCTCATTCCTCCGGTTGATGTCCCGGCAGCCAGATTGCCGTTTTTATCCAGTGCGACACAACCGACTGTGCTGTATTTTTCCGGAGCTTTTGCTTTCAATTGCTGCTGGAGGCTTTTCCATCTTCTTTCTGTATAATAATAGCTGCTGTCAACGATTTCCAGGCCCTGTTCCCGGGCAAAACGGGAGGCACCTGCACCGACAAGCATCACATGTCCGGATTGCTCCATTACTTTACGGGCAGCACTGATCGGGTTCCGGATGTCAGTTACCGATGCCACGGCTCCTGCATTCAGCGTGGATCCATCCATGATGGAAGCATCCAGTTCATTCTTTCCTTCATGTGTAAAGACAGCACCTTTTCCGGCATTAAAGAGGGGAGAATCTTCCATGATCCTTATGGTTGCCTCCACAGCATCGAGGCTGCTGCTACCGGACTGTAATAACAGATATCCGGTATCTAAAGCCCTGGATAACACATCAATATATCCCTGGCGAATATCCTCAGGAATGTTATCGGGTGAAATATTTCCCGAACCACCATGCACAACAATAGCAAATTCTACCGGTTCATGCCGGGAACAGCTTGCTATGAAGAATAAACTGATTGTCAGGATGCAGAAAATTGTTTTCATAAATCAGATTTTTTCAAAATTAGAATTCTGTTTTTAATAAATAAAAAAAGAGGGGATTTTCCCCCTCTTTAAATATTTTATTAACGCTTTCTCCGGATCAATCCATCAACCTGATATTCCCATATTTACTGACAACCTTGACTTTCGCATGAGGATCCGGATTGTTTCCGACAGTGCCAAAGACTTTTGTTGAGGTATTTTCAATAATACGGCTCACCTTTCCCACATCGTTGTAGTGAATCTTTGCATATTCAGCGAATCCATCAAGATCATATGAAGCATTATTATCAATCCCTATCTTATACCCACCGTATCTTGTATTTATATCAATGCTGTTAAAAGTAGCCGGGACATATTTAACTTCACAATCCGTATAACTTGATTCACAATTGAGTTTTTCTTTTACTTCCCCGACTTTGAATCCGGAATAGGATGTATTGGCTACAAGATTCGAAAGGCTCCCGATTTCATACGTGTCATATTTACCTTCTATAACAACAGAGCTGCATTCGTCGACGTAAAATTTGGAATATTTACTCAGGAGAATAACGGCAGTTGATTTTGTAAGATTCAGCTTGGAGTATTTCATATTTACTTTCAGCCAGTTGGATTCCTCGATAGATGCGTCAGAATAACCCAGTTCAATTTCTGTAAGGGGTTTTACATCACCACGATAGATCCGGTTAGCCTTCAGCTTGCCATATTTAAGCCCGATGTTTGCCTTCCCGGTTATTTCGCTGATAAAAATATTTCCGTACTTATTGTACAGGTTTATTTCAATATTCTTGGGCATGTGAATTGTATAATCAATGCTCAGGTCATTATCGTTCCTCCAGTTCGAAGTCTTGCTGAATTTTTCATCAAAGACTGTTTTGGCAGTTATTTCATTGCCTTGCTGGCTAATTACAACATCGATATAGCTCAGAAGCTTTTCAGCTTTTTCACTGCCTGAATTTTTAACTGTCACGATAACATCAATTTTAACCGTCTGGTTTGTCCAGTCTTTCATGTCTACATTACCGTATTTGTTGTCAACAGTCAAAATAGTGTTATTGTCTGCCTTGTATTCCTCATGGAACTCTTTTGTCAGTTCATCCTGGGCACCGACACCCTGATGTGCCCAGAAAAGTATTGCCAGCACCAGTAAAAACGGGCTAAATCTCTTTGTTTTCATGTTTATTGTTTTTTGATGTGATTTGCTTTATTTCTTCAAGCTGACTGATGATTGAATTCAAAATCTCAAGTTTCATCTGGTAGTGCTGAATCATTGCGTTTATCAGTCGCTCATTATTGGGATCATGTTGAAGTTCTTTTGAAAGATTTTGAAACACAACATCCATTTCCTTTAGTTCATCCCTGATCATTTTTGTCTGCTCATTGTCTTCATTATTAAGACTTTCAAGCATATCATATTTCGTGTTTATGGTGTGGATAAAAAAATCTTCGACTTCACGGTATTCAGGTGATAACCTGCCAATTGTATATCCTCCCGCGCCCCATTGAGCTGGTCTGATTAATTCGTAAATCGCAATACTTGATATGGAGACAAACAACAGTACAACAGCAATCTTTAAGTAATATGGAATATAAAACCTTCTTCCCATAGTTGCAGATCGGAGTTTTTCAGTAAACCGCTCAAAATGTCCATTGCCGGGTTCATCATGGTCAAATTCCGGGCGGTTGTTCATTATTTTATTCTCCAGGCTTTCCATTATTTCTGTTGCTGTTTATTTTTCAGGAATTGTATTAATTTTTGTTTTGCCCTTGTATATTGTGATCTTGAGGTTGAACTGCTGATATTTAATATTTCAGCAATTTCCTGATGATCATAACCTTCAAGAAGATGCAGGGAGAGAACGATCCGATACCCATCCGGCAACTTATTGATAGCCTCTCTCACCTCATCAACTCTCACCGAAGCGAGGTCTTCTTCGGGTTCCTCTTCTGCCAGGGTTTGTACTGTTATCTGATCCTCCAGGTCTTCTATGATAACCCTCTTTTTTTTCAGGGCATCCAGTGAATTGTTTATGACAATTTTTCTGAGCCATGCCCCGAAACTGACTTTACCGGAATACATTCTTATTTTCCGGAACGCAGAAAGGAACGATTCCTGCATGATATCTTCTGCTTCCTGTGAATCCCCGACAATCCTCAGGCTTGTGTTGTACATTGATTTGTAATATAACCTGTAAATTTCAAACTGTGCCTTCTGATCACCTATCCTGCACTTCTCAATGTACTCCTGATGAATGTTGGGATACCCGGGTTTATTTACCATCTTATTCCGATATAAAGACGATTGAAATAGGAAAGTGCTGCAAGAAAATATATTTTAACCGGCACGGTATTTTTTCTGCATTTCAATAACAGATTTTTTAAATTCCGGAAATCTTGTCCAGAGGTCTTCGGTGCAGTCAGTCAGATTATCACATTCTATGCAACAATCAAGCTCTTTTGAAATGGCACAGGCACGGACGGTACAATTTGTAAGGACAATGCCATCCGGTTTCCCTTCAGCTTTGCAAGCATAACAGAATATTTTTTCAGGATCGAATTCCACGCCGAACCTTTCCTTAATCTGCCATAATTCATAGGCTTTCTTTTTCAATTCCACATCATTTTCCAGTGTTCCTTTTAAAAATGGACAATCCTCGGGACATACATATCCGCAATAATTTAATTTCTTCGGATCCGGTTTTTCATCATCATTTAAGGGATTACTACCATTTACGGCAGATAATTTTGTCCCGTTTAATAAAAGATAACAACCGATTCCTGCACAGGTGGCCTGCCGGATAAATTCCCGGCGTTTTTGATTTTGTTTCATGATATTCTTCTTTTAATTTCTACTCTGTTTATTGTCTGAAAGTTAAAAGTTTTTAATATTGATTGATCAATTTATGGATAATTTTTATAGCAAAATTCTAAGCTCAAACATCAAGGAAGCGGGAATTTAGAATCGAAAACCGAAAATCGAAAACCGAAATAAATCCGAAAAAAAGAAAAAAGAAAAAAGAAACTCTTACTCCCAATCCCAATCATACCATCAACCGACAACTGAGAACCGACAGCCTTT
>CAZRHW010000378.1:0-3908 GCA_964599785.1 uncultured Bacteroides sp.
TCCTTCAACTCCTTACAAAAGCAAGCTTTTGACGGAGTTTCAGAAAATAAAAAAAACCGCGCAAGCGCGGTTTGGTATGGAATTGCGGAGAGAGGGGGATTCGAACCCCCGGATCCGCGCGAGCAGATCAACGGTTTTCGAGACCGCCCCGATCGACCACTCCGGCATCTCTCCGAAATTTTGAAATAAGCTTATTATTACTTTGTTCCCGGAGCACAATCCCTGTGCTCACACACAGCCCCCTCTCTCGCGAGAGAGGGGAACGAAAGGGGGGTGAGTCCGGAAACAACTTTTCTATAGCCACTTCTCCAAAATATTATCAAAGTACGTAAGCGGAGAGAGGGGGATTTTTCGCTACCCGCAAGGCAGACACACAGCCTGCTCAAGGAAAATTTCCTTCGCCTGTCCCGAGGACGCTCGGGATCACGCTCCGGAAATTGTCCGAACCCCCGGATCCGCGTAAGCAGACCAACGGTTTTCGAGACCGCCCCGATCGACCACTCCGGCATCTCTCCGCTGCAAAAGTAAAAATTATAAATAAAACAACTCAGGGCATGATTTGCAAATCATGCCCTGAGTTGTTTTTAAATAAATAATCAGATCAATAAAACAAAACCCCATTTGAAAATTCCATTATATTAAAATAGATGTTTTTACCATCCTGTCTGAAGTTGATGGGCATGGTACAATAGCATCTGACAGTGGTATTGTTTAGAATTGCCGGTTTCCATTTTCCCGGAAAAGACTGAATGGCATCAACAGCAACCTGGTTCAGACCCGGTTCAATTCCTGTAACCACATGAACACCATCCATATTTCCGGTTTCCATGATAACAAACCCGATTAGAATCGTACCGGATATATCGATCAGATCATATTTTTTGAATTGATTTAAAACGTGATTCTGAAGGCTTATTTTGTCAATATCATAGGTTGGATAAATGTCAACGGAATAATAAATGTTATCGATATATCTGTCACCGTTCTGTAGCCAGTTTTCATTTGAATCCAACTGGTTCTGATGATAATATGATTTTGACCTGACCGGTCCGTTCTCGTAATATTCACATACCTCTCCTTCAAGACTCAGTGGGATCATTTTTGTGGTGCTGCCTTTCCGAATGATCATTCCGTTTCTCATTTCGACAAAATTAAAGGTGTCACCGGGGCCTTTTGAATATGATCTCATAAACCTGCTTATCAGCCGGTCGTTTCTGTATTGCCTGATCAGGTATTGATCATCGGACCTGATCTTAACTCTTTCAATGGATACTGTCACCCATTCATCATCAATCTTAACAAAATTTTGTATTTCAAACCGGTCATCACCGACGGGACTGACTTCAATCCTGGTTAATGCATTTTCCTCATCATCCAGGGGTTTATTATTTATACCATAAAAATATATCGTTTGTCCCGGAAGCAGAAAATAGGTACATAATATCAGGGAGAGCAGTAAAATGTTTTTTTTCATTTCAATAACTTATATTATGTGCATCCTGGTGTCCCTTCCTGACGGCCCCGCTTTACCGTAACTTCGCGCAGGGCCGCCGGCAAGTCTTTGGCGGCCGAAGGAAGGCGATACAGGGAGGTTTATGCCCTTTTGTTAAAAATATAACTTTTCGGAGCGAACTCATTATTGTACGATTAAACCAAAGATATTGAAAATATAATATATGTTGAAATGTACCTCACGCCAGCTTATGAAAGATACATGATTTATTTACTGCATAACTTCTATTGCACAACAGGTTTAATACTCCAATGTTTTTCATTATTTTTATAAAGGGTAAGTTTTCCTGAAAATCCTTTTAATAATCCACTATGTTCCGGTTTTTTCAAAGCGTTATTCTTTTTTTGGCCATATATGCACCGGTTATCCCGCAGGTTTTTTCTGAAAGCAGGATCAAAGCCGAATATATCCTGTCTCTTGCGGATTATGTTGAATGGCCCGATAGTATCGTTGACGGTTTGTATGAAGTGGGAGTTTTGAATGCAAATGAAGTTTACAATGAATTAAGTTTTAAATCGGAAATGGTCCGTTTTAAAGGGTTTCCGTTTAAAGTCAGATATTTTAAAAGAATTAAAGATATTAAACCTGTCCATATCCTTTTTATTGATAAGGAGGAGAATCAGGTTATCAGGAAAGTGTGGAGTAAAATTGAAAACCGGCATGTTTTGCTGATAACGGATAGTTGTCAGCAATACGAAAATATTATGATCAATTTGCTGGCCTTGAACAGAGCGGGAAAATCTTTTGAGTTAAATAAGAAGAATATTGATGACGCCGGGCTTGAGGTATCACAGAAAATCCTTTATATCGGCGGGAGAGAAGATGAGCTAAGGGAAATATACAAAATATCTGAAGAGCAACTGGGGCAGGTTAAAAAGGAACTGGAAACGCTCAACAATGACTTGAAATTACAATATGAAAAATTAGAACAGCGAAGGAAGGAAATAGATTCATTAAACCTGAATATTGAGCATCAAAGAAATGAACTGACTCAGCTTTCAGCAGAAATCAGCAGGCAGCAGCATAACCTTACAGAGAAAACTGCACAAATGATGCAACAGGAAGCTGAATTTAATAAACTGGCAACAGAGATCAGGATAAAGGAACATCAACTTAAATTGCAAGAGGATTCAATTCAAACAGGCCAGCAAATTCTTATTAAACAGAGGGATTCTATTCATTTTCAGCAGGGTGAAATTCAAAAGCAGTATTCCAAAATTGGTGAACAGAGATTGGTTATAATAAGACAGCAAAACCTTCTTTACTTTTTCATTATCCTCCTGGTCATGACCTCTTTTGTAGTCTATTTTATAATCAGGGCTTACCGTATTAAAAAAAGGGCTCACAGGATTTTTAAAGAAAGAAATGCCTCTATTGCCAGACAAAATGCAGAGATCTCTAAACAGAAAGGAGAAATCCTGGCACAGAGAGAACAGCTTGAAATGATTAACCGGGCTATAGAAAAACAGAATAATGATATCAAAGCCAGCATCTATTATGCCCTTACCATACAGAATGCTATCCTGCCTATACAAGAGGATATTGACAAACATTTCAGGAGTTTTATAATCTACCTTCCAAAAGACATTGTTTCCGGGGATTTTTACTGGTTTACAACGGCGAGGGAAACAGTAAAAAAAGTTGAGATGGTCTTTTGTGCCGTGGTCGATTGTACGGGACATGGTGTCCCTGGTGGTTTTCTTTCAATGATCGGCTCACGGATGCTGAATACAATTGTAAATGAAAACCATATTTATGAACCTGACCAAATTCTGAAGAGAATGGATCAGAATTTCCGGCAGGCTTTACAGCAGGATCATACTTCAAATGATGACGGAATGGATGTTTGCCTTTGCAGGATTGATAAAAGCAGCGTGGCAAAAGAAAAACAGACGGATAAGGTTCGTGTCATTTTTTCAGGTGCAAAAAGACCTTTGTATTATTCAATGAATAAATCAAGAGTTGACATGATCAGGGGTAACAGAAAAAAAGTTGGTGGGAGGTATTATAATGAAAAGGAATTTACCAGCATGGAATTATTGCTAAACAGGGGAGACAGGATCTATCTCACAACAGATGGTATTACCGGTCAGCATTCACCAACCAGGGAGAAGTTTGGAATCAAAAGGTTCATGGATACTTTGTCAAAGAATGGAAATTTATCTATGGAAGAACAAAAGAAATATTTCGAAGAGGTATTGCTGGGATTTATGAGATATGAAAATCAAAGGGATGATATCACGGTTTTGGGAATTGAATTGTAAATTGGTTTATTGGTATATTGGTATATTGGTATATTGGTGGGTGTGGGGTTAGTGGTTTGGGTGTGTATACAGTGTTTTGATTAATTGTTGAATTCATCAGTTGCCGCCGGCTTCAGCCGGTGGAATTGGTA
>CAZRHW010000379.1:0-3907 GCA_964599785.1 uncultured Bacteroides sp.
AACAAACTCATCACCTCGCAGATTAATATCTTTTTTGAGTTGTGTCCGGCCCGGATAATCGGGATAGCCAGTTTCTTTTCCCAGTTCCGTCTCGAACCTGTTGGAGAGCACATCGTTAAAGTTTGTATAGGAACTGCCTGCCATGTAAAAGGTTCGGCACTTGTTTATGATGCTTTCAGGAGGGAACTCAAACTTGAACCTAACCGGATGACCGACGGATCAGGAAAATATACTGTTGAGAAGATCAGTTGTCTTGGTTGCTGCACCCTGGCTCCTGTTGTTCAGATTGATCATATCACTTATGGTCATGTTGTTCCTGATAAAGTGAAAGATATCCTGATTGATTTTGAAGATCAAAAAGAGGGAAAAGGCGGGGAAGCACTAAAAAAGTCAGAACGGCAAAAAATAAAAGGTGAGATACGTATTGGCCTTGGTTCATGTTGTGTTGCAAGCGGGAGTGATGATATACGGCAGGTTGTTGAACAGACTATATATGAAAATGGATTGGAGGTTAAGTTAAAACATGTGGGTTGTGTGGGGATGTGCCATCAGGTTCCCCTTGTAGAGATTCTCCCTGAAGGAAAAGAGCCGGTACTTTATGCAAAAGTAACCCCCGGGGATGTTAAAAAAATTATTGAAACCCATTTTGATCCACCTGATCTGATCAAAAGGATCAGAAACAGGCTGATCAATGCAATAGAAAGTATTCAAACAGATATTCACTGGGAAGGGATTGAAAGATATAACCTGGATATAAGGGAAAAACATGTTGCATCTTTTCTGGGGAACCAGGTTCCCATCGCAACGGAATTCAGGGGGGTCATCAATCCTCTGGATATTGAAGAATACAGACAAAGAGGCGGATTCACTGCTTTACAGAAGGTGCTGACAAAAATGTCACCGGGGGAGGTTATTGAAGAGATCAAGTCAAGTGGTATGCGTGGAAGAGGAGGCGCATGCTTTCCTACCGGACTGAAATGGGAAATGGTTGCGAATCAACCGGCCTCCCCGAAATATCTGATCTGCAATGGTGATGAGGGTGATCCCGGTGCCTTTATGGACCGCATGTTGCTGGAATCCTATCCATACAGGGTGATTGAAGGTATGTTGATTGCTGCATATGCAGTAAATGCAAGTCAGGGGTATTTTTATATACGGGCTGAATATCCCCTTGCTGTGAGAAGGATCAGACGGGCTCTGGAAATTTGCAGGGAGATGAATTTTCTTGGGAGGAATATCCAGCAATCGGTTTTTTCAATTGATATTCATCTTGTTGAAGGAGCAGGAGCTTTTGTTTGTGGTGAAGAGACAGCATTAATTGCATCTGTTGAGGGGAACCGCGGCTTTCCAAGTTTAAGGCCACCTTATCCGGCTGAAAAAGGACTATGGGGCAAGCCTACACTTGTCAATAATACAGAGACATTTGCACAGATTCCCTATATCATCAGGAATGGACCGGAGAGTTTTAATAAAATTGGTACGGAAGCATGTAAAGGAACGAAAGTATTTGCACTGGCAGGAAAAATTGCCCGTGGAGGATTGATTGAAGTCCCGATGGGTATCACGATCCGGCAGGTTGTGGATGAGATAGGTGGCGGGATTGCTAATGGCAGGAAATTTAAAGCTGTGCAAATTGGAGGACCTTCCGGGGGTTGTATCCCGGCATCGCTTGCCGATACTCCCATAGATCTGTTTACCCTGACAAAAGCCGGTGCCATGATGGGCTCAGGTGGCATGGTTGTGCTTGATGAAACAGACTGTATGGTCGATATTGCCCGTTATTTCCTGACATTTACCCAGAAAGAATCATGCGGGAAATGTACTTTTTGCAGGATCGGAACACGCCGGATGCTCGATATTCTTAACAGGCTTTGTTCAGGAAAAGGTAAGGAAGGTGATATTGAAGAACTTGAAAAGCTCGGGGAGTGGACAAAAAAAGGAAGCCTGTGCGGACTTGGGAAAACAGCTCCCAATCCTGTACTGACAACCATCAGGTATTTCCGTGAGGAATATGAAGCACATATCAATGGAAAATGCCCGACAGGCAGGTGTATTGACATGATTACCTATTCCATTAATGATCAATGTATCGGCTGTACTTTATGTGCCCAGAAATGTCCTGTGGGTGCAATCGCATTCAAACCTCATGAGAAACACGCTATTGATCCTGAAAAATGTATAAAATGTGACAGCTGCCGGCAGGTTTGTACGGTAGATGCTGTAACCGTGAATTAACGATATGATCCGGATTAAGATAAATGATAAGGAAATAAGTGTTCAGGAAGGGACAACCATTCTGACTGCCGCCAGCCAGAATGGTATTGAAATACCTGCCATGTGTTTTAATGAAGAATCGGGGCCATTTGCATCATGTATGGTATGCACGGTAAAGGAAACCGGTACGGGCAGATTCCTCCCCTCCTGCTCGGTTATGGCTGAAGAGGGGATGCAAATCGTGACAGATGATCCGGAGGTGAGGGAGGCAAGACGCATGGCGCTCGAATTGTTGCTCAGCGATCATGTGGGGGATTGCCAGGCACCCTGTCAGATTACCTGCCCTGCCCATATGAATATACCGCTGATGAACAGGTTACTGATGCAGGGAAAAACCGGTGAAGCCCTGCGTGTAATTATTCAGGATATTCCTCTTCCTGCTGTCCTCGGCAGGATATGTTCTGCACCCTGTGAAGGAGCATGCAGAAGAAAATCGGTGGATGAACCTGTTTCGATCTGCCTGCTGAAACGCTTTGCAGGTGACCATGGAACAAATTCTGTTCAGGACAAACCAATAAAAAAAATACCGGATAAAAAGATTGCCATCATTGGTGCCGGCCCTGCCGGATTATCAGCAGGTTATTACCTTTCCCGGGCAGGTTATCGATGTACGATCTATGATAAGCATGAACAACCGGGAGGCATGCTGCGCTATGGAGTACCTCAGGAAAACCTCCCACATGAGGTCCTGGACAGGGAAATTTTGATAATCTTCAATCAGGGAATTGAAATTAAGAAAGGATTACTTGTCGATGAAAAAATGTTCGGTGAAATCATGGCGGCTTATCATGCTGTCATTATTGCTACAGGAGATATAGATGATAATATTAAATCGTGGGGTATTAAATCTGACATGAAAGGGATCCTTGTCGGGAAGAACACATACCAGACATCTATTCCAAAAGTCTTTGCTATCGGGAATGTACTGAGACCTTCAAAAATGGCTGTCCGTTCTGTCGGACAAGGGAAAGAAGCGGCGATCGGTGTACAACAATTTCTTTGCGGTGAAACAGTAACAGGACCGGAGGAGGAATTCAATTCCCGCTTTGGACGCCTGACAGATGAAGAAATAGCTGAGTACATGAAAGAATCGCATGCCGGGAAACGGATTGATCCCGTTAAAGGAATGGCTGAAGGTTATACAATGCAGGAGGCTATTCAGGAGGCCGGGAGATGTCTTCATTGTGATTGCAGGGATATTCAAACATGTAAATTAAAGATCTTTGCCGGCCGGTATGGTGCAAACCAGAGAAGGTTTTTATCAGGGGAACGAAAACTGGTAAGGAAAAAATATGTTCACGATACGGTTATCTATGAACCGGCAAAATGTATTAAATGTGGTATTTGTGTCAGGTTGACTGAAAGATACAAAGAGAAATTCGGATTTACTTATATTGGCAGAGGTTTTGATGTAGAAATCGGGATACCTTTTAATGAGGATATGAGAAGTGCCCTGGCAGAAACGGCTGATAAAATTGTGAAGGCATGCCCGACAGGAGCACTGGCAAGAATTTAATCATAATGGACAAAGGTTGTCTTATATAAAATATATTTCTCGCAGATAAACGCGAATCTAATCGCAGATTTTCGCAAATTACTACCTTACAGTTTATTATTTCTGCGCAAATCAGCG
>CAZRHW010000380.1:0-2448 GCA_964599785.1 uncultured Bacteroides sp.
CCCAGGATTGCATCAGTAACGACTCGAACTTTTTTCTGTTTTTATCGAACTGTCCGGAGGAGATCTTATCTGTCTTCGTAAATATCAGGACAAAAGGTATCTGATTCATACCCAGCCAGGTAATAAACTCCAGATCATTCTTCTGAGGTTCCAGTCTTGCATCAGCCAGAACGAAAAGACAGGCCAGGCTGGTCCTTTTCAGGATGTAATCCGATATGAGTTTTTTCAGCACTTCCCTTTTCGATCTGCCTGTTTTTATATAACCGTAGCCCGGCAGGTCAACCAGGTACCATTCATCGTTGACAAGAAAATGATTTATGAGCTGTGTCTTGCCAGGTGTCGAGGATGTCCGTGCAAGTTTGTTCCTGTTTGTCAGGAAGTTTATCAGTGAAGACTTCCCTACATTCGACCGCCCGATAAACGCATATTCCGGCAGATCAGATTTGGGACAATTCCTTACATCAGCACTGCTGCAAATAAATTCGGTCTTTTTAATAATCATTTCACATATACCTCCAGCGCTTTTACCGGGCCATCCGGCATAAGCCTGATATTTTTCAGCGATGCCGGTATCAGTACTGTTTCACCTGCCATGACCTTTTCAGATTTGTTTATACCATACTGAATGTCCATCTGTCCCTCCAGGCACATATAAATGACAAATGAATCAATGAAAGCATAATCTTTTTCAACAGGCTGATCAAAATTCAGCAATCCGGTTGTAAAATATTTACAATCTGCAACGATGGTTGTCAAATTCATAACAGCCTCATAATCTGTGCGATAATTACCGTAATACTTAAAATCCAATGCATCCAGTGCAAGTTCTGTATGCAACTCTCTTGGATTTCCCTTATCATCAACGCGGTTCCAGTCGTAGATCCTGTAAGTTATGTCTGATGTCTGCTGGATTTCAGCCAGCAGGATGCCGGCTCCAACGGCATGCACCCTTCCTGACGGTGTAAAAAACACATCTCCTTTTTTAACCTTTTCAAAGTTCAGAATATCTTTTAGTGTTTTATTCTGAAGATGCCTGATATAGGTCTCCCTGTCAAGTTCACGGTTAAATCCGGCAATCAGCTCAGCATTTTCTTCAGCCTCAATGATATACCACATTTCAGTCTTACCATAGGCATCATGCCTCAGCTTTGCAAGTTCATCACCGGGATGCACCTGGACGGAGAGGATATCATTGGCATCGATGAATTTGACCAGTAATGGAAATTCCATGCCAAAGAGGCTGTAAATTTTATCTCCCACAAGGTCACCCATATAAACCTCAATAATTTCCTGGAGGTTATTGCCCGTGAGAAAACCGTTGCCGACAACCGAAATATTACCCTGGACCGCTGATATCTCCCAGCTTTCTCCACATTTATCTGACCCGGTTGGCTTGTTCAGGATATTTTTTAAACGGGATCCGCCCCATATCTTATCTTTCAATATCGGCTGGAATTTAATGGGATAAAGTGTATTCATAATATTTTATTATCTTGGATCATTGGTTGACAAAAATACCAAATTCTGATATTAACCCATTGTCAGGTCTGATTTTAAAGTTGTTCATTGCCAGGTTTTTTATCTTACCATGCTTGTAGTTGGAATTGCCGGCGGAACAGGTTCAGGAAAAACCACCGTTGTAACGAATATCCTGAACAGATTTCCGGATGACCATATAGCTGTCATCCGGCAGGATTCATACTATCGTGACAACAGTCATCTCCCCCCTGAAAAAAGACAGCAAATCAATTTTGATCATCCGTCCTCCCTCGAATTTGATCTGCTTTGCAACCATATTAAAAAACTTAAGCAGGGCTGGCCCATCGAACAACCTGTTTATTCTTTTCTCACGTGTACGCGATCTGAAGAAACCATTAAAATTGAACCAGCCGGTGTATTGATCATTGAGGGAATCCTTATCCTGAACGATCCCGGCCTCCGGAAACTATTAGATATCAAAGTGTTTATCGATGCCCATCCGGATGACAGGCTCCGCCGTGTCATCACCAGGGATATCAATGAACGGGGCCGGACTGTCGGTCAGGTACTTGAACGCTATGAGAAAACAGTTAAACCCATGCACGACCGGTTTATCGAACCAACCAAACAGTACGCCGATATCATCATTACCAATAACAGTGATAATCACCCCACAATCGATCTGCTGACATCAATCATTGAAAAGAACCGGTAAAGATTGTCCGTCCTGAAACAAATCATCCCGACGATCCGCCTCAGGCGAAGAGGAGGCCTGCCGGCAGGCAGGGAACTCGTAGTCTCTTACAATTATCTTAAATTTGGAAGCCCGATACCCTGTTACCATTGCGACCCCTACCATTATTAACCCTACACCCGATGCCCTCTTCCCTGCGACCATTGTTACCATTGCAACAATTGCGACCATTATTAACCCTACACCCGATGCCCTCTTCCCTGCGACCATTGCGA
>CAZRHW010000380.1:2548-3906 GCA_964599785.1 uncultured Bacteroides sp.
TGCGACCATTGCGACCATTGTTACCATTGCAACAATTGCGACCATTGCGACCATTATTAACCCTACACCCGATGCCCTCTTCCCTGCGACCATTGCGACCATTGTTACCATTGCAACAATTGCGACCATTGCGACCATTGTTACCATTGCAACAATTGCGACCATTGCGACCATTATTAACCCTACACCCGATGCCCTCTTCCCTGCGACCATTGCGACCATTGTTACCATTGCAACAATTGCGACCATTACGACCATTGTTACCATTGCAACAATTGCGACCATTGCTACCATTATTAATCCTACGCCCTACGCCCGTTGCCCAATGCCCAATGCCCGATACCATGCTACGACTCACGCTTGCCAGCCGTAGCTTTAGCGAAGGCTGGACTCACGGCCTTCACCCCAGGAGAAAATACTTCAGTGTTTTCACGAGCAGTGCCGGTTTTTCCACATGCAGCCAGTGACCCGCACCCGGAATAGTCACAAAATCAGCAAAAGGAAAGATTTTTTTAATCGCAGGTATATCTTCATCCTGAAGATAGGATGATTTTTCTCCGCGGATAAAAAGAACAGGAAATCCTTCAATACCCGACCGATCTGTCCCTATTTCTCCCATAATAGCAGGCAGTTCCCTGCTCAGTGTTTCGATATTTATCCTCCAGATGTATGAATTGTCCGGTTCACGCTTCAGATTCTTAAGTAAAAAACTTCTGACCTTTGATGAAGGGATTGACCCGGATAACTGCAGATCCACATCCTCCCGGCTTTCTACTTTACCTAAGTCAATGTTCAGCATGGCGATCATGATATTCAAATGGTCAACTGTCTGACCTGAAAAATCATTCAGTTTCATATAACTTTTCGGGGCAATATCAATAACAACAAGGGAATTTACACGGTCCGGATGGTCTGTTGCCAGACTCATCACTGTCTTCCCCCCCATTGAATGTCCGACCAGTATCGCTTTTTCTATGCCCTCTCCATCCATGAATCCGAGCAGGTCAAGCTTCATCAGCTCATAGGTGTGGTGGTCGGAATGCGGACTCCGCCCATGATTCCGCTGATCCACAAGGAATACCTCAAAGTTTTTTGATAATTCTTTCCCGATCGAAAACCAATTATCTGAAGATCCATACAAACCATGGACGATGATCAATGCCGGTCCTTCCCCGAGTTTTTTGAAGGACAAAGTCAATTTATAATTAACAACTTCCATTATTCAATAGCACAACGCGTTATTTAAATATTTTACCGATTTGAGACATTTAATAATTTGTTCCTGTTGTTCCTATTGTTTCTATTGTTTCAGTATTTGTTATTATAGCAATTTAACCATTTAACAATTTAGATGTGAG
>CAZRHW010000381.1:0-3865 GCA_964599785.1 uncultured Bacteroides sp.
TCAGATACCAAACAGCAGTTATGACACACCTCCATATAATCCTGCTGATTATTTTCTTTATATCATTACCTTTGAACTTATCTTTTAATCCAATAAATATATTATAAATGCCTGATATCCAATTAAATAATAATTATCTCAAACTTATATCCGAAAAGTTGCACCTTGAAATTTGGAAAGTGGCCAATACACTGCAATTATTGGCTGAAGGTGCGACCATTCCTTTTATCAGCCGTTACCGTAAAGAAGCCACCGGAAGCCTGGATGAAACACAGATACTCGAGATTCAGAACCAGTATAACAAGTTAATTGAAATCGATAAACGTCGTGATACGATCCTTCGTACCATAGGAGAACAGGGCCTACTTACGGATGAGCTGAAAGATCAGATCCAATCTGCCGCAAGCATGGCTGAACTGGAAGACATCTACCTCCCTTTCCGTCCAAAAAAGAAGACCAGGGCATCTGTAGCCAGGGAAAATGGTCTTGAACCACTGGCAAAGATCATGATGCAACAAAAAGAGCAGGATATCAGTGAAAAAGCCAAAGATTTCATTTCAGATGATGTTCCAACTGTTGAAGATGCTTTACAGGGAGCCATGGATATCATTGCTGAATGGGTGAGTGAAGACAAGCATGCCCGGAATGAAATAAGAAAATTATTTTTCAGACAATCCATCATTTCATCTCATATCATTAAATCGAAAGAAGCGGAAGGGATCAAATACAAAGATTATTACCAGTTTGATGAACACTTGAAAAAATGTCCATCACACCGTATCCTCGCTATTTTCAGGGGAGACACAGAGGGGTATCTGAAAGTCCGTATCGGTCCTGATGATGATGAAGCGGTTGAAATTCTCGAAAATATCTTTGTAACAGGGAAGCTTGATTCTTCAGAACATGTCCGGGATGCAGTCAAAGATTCATATAAAAGGCTCATCTTTCCTTCCATTGAATCTGAATTCAGGCAACAGGCAAAAGAACGGGCTGATGATGAAGCAATTAAGGTCTTTGCTAAAAATCTGAGGCAGTTGCTTCTTGCACCCCCCCTCGGACAAAAAAGGGTACTTGCCATTGATCCCGGATACAGAACGGGCTGCAAAGTAGTCTGCCTCGACAGTGAGGGACAATTGCTGCACAATGAAACAATCTATCCTAATCCACCTCATGAGGATAAGATCCTGGCCACTAAAAAAATGAAATCTCTCGTCAATACATACCAGACTGAAGCTATTGCAATTGGCAACGCAACAGCAAGCAGGGAAACAGAAAGCTTCATTAAAAGGATCAGATTTGAGCGGGATGTACAGGTATTTGTAGTCAACGAAAGTGGTGCTTCGGTCTATTCTGCTTCACATGCTGCACGGGAGGAATTTCCGGAATACGACGTTACCGTACGTGGTGCGGTTTCAATTGGCCGCCGGCTGATAGATCCGCTCGCCGAACTGGTGAAGATTGATCCCAAATCGATCGGTGTGGGACAGTATCAGCACGACGTGGACCAGCACAAACTCAAAACAAGCCTGGACATGGAAGTTGAAAGTTGCGTTAACATGGTTGGCGTTCATCTCAATACTGCCAGCAGCCACCTGTTAACATATGTCTCAGGATTAGGTCCGCAACTGGCAAAAAGTATCATTGCATATCGTGATGAGCATGGTCCGTTCCGTTCAAGACATGAATTACTGAATGTGCCAAGGCTTGGTACCAGGGCTTTTGAACAGTCTGCAGGGTTTCTGCGCATTACAGATGGTAACCATCCACTGGATAACAGTGCAGTACATCCCGAAAGCTATCATATCGTCGAACAAATGGCCCGGGACCTGGATTGTTCGGTTGGTGATCTGATAGAGAAATCCGATCTGCGTGAAAAAATTCACCCGGAAAAATATGTTACTGAAAAAGCCGGCCTTCCGACTTTAAAAGATATTATGGCCGAACTTGAGAAACCAGGCCGTGACCCCAGGATGACCATCAAAGTTTTCGAGTTTTCTGCAGAGATCCATTCTATGGAAGACCTGAAAGAAGGTATGATTGTTCCGGGAATCGTCACCAATATTACCAATTTCGGGGCGTTTGTCGATATTGGTGTGAAACAGGACGGACTGGTGCATGTTTCGCAGATGGCAGACAGGTATGTAACAAATCCCTCAGAGATCGTTAAAATCCATCAACATGTTAAAGTCAGGATACTATCGGTGGATATTGAGCGGAACAGGATACAGTTGTCGTTGAAGAATATCTCACCTCACTCACCCGGTGACTCAAAGTCACCGGATGAGTAAAATAATAGTTATTCAACATAGAGAACCAATCCCTTCAAATATTCCCCTTCCGGGTGGTAGATGCTGACCGGATGATCGGGAGGCTGGGAAAGCTGGTACATGATCCGGATTTTACGGCCGGCATTTGCAGCAGCAACAAAAACCGATTTCCTGAAATTCTCCCGGCTGACAACCTGAGAACAACTGAAAGTAAATACAATACCTCCGGGATTAACGATTTCGAATACCCTGGTATTCAGCCTTTTATATCCCTGAAGAGCATTTGAAAGCACATTCTGGTGTTTTGCAAATGCAGGCGGATCGGCAATAACCATATCGTATGAGTCCTTTGTATTTTGCAGGAATGAAGAAACATCCTCAACAACAGCTTTATGCGGAGCTTTATCACCAAAATTCAGTTGTACATTCCGATCGGCAAGCTCAATGGCTCTGGCAGAACTATCGACCGTGTGAACAATCTTCGCTCCTCCCCTGAGGGCATAAACAGAAAAACCTCCTGTATACCCGAACAGGTTTAAAACAGAGCGTCCGGAAGATAATGTGCCCAGCAGTTTCCTGTTTTCGCGCTGATCAATGTAAAAACCTGTTTTTTGTCCTTCTGCCCAGTCGACAAAGAATTTATTGCCATACTCGATGACATATTTTTCACTGTTACCCCGTAGGACATAACCATCAATTGCCTTGGCGCCCTTCCATCCTGCCAGTGTTAATGCACTTTTATCATAAATCGCGTTCAATCTTTTTCCCAGAGCATTTTTTAATCCATCAGTTATTCCATCCTTTTCCCTGAACATCCCGGCAGAATGACACTGGATCACAACTGTGCCATTATAATAGTCGATTATCAAACCCGGGAGGCCGTCTCCCTCCGCATTAACATTCCTGAACACATTGATCTCAGGATGATCGGCCAGACCGATTCTTTTTCTATATTCAAAAGCTGCCGAAATTCTTTGTTGCAGCATATTATTAATATCATCCACCGTTTCAAATGATATGATCCTCACCGCAATAGAACCATGTGCATAATGTCCGGCACCCAGGAATTCATCCTTATTGGAAAATATCTCAACCAGGTCACCTTCCGATGGAGTGCCGTAAATTTTCTTGATGGCTCCGGAAAACACCCATGGATGAAATCTTCGGAGTGACTGGTCTTTCCCGGATTTTAGAATGATCCTGATTTGGCTTGACATTGAAGTTGGATTTTTCTTAATCAGGTTACTAAATTAAGGTAAGTTTGGAATAATTCGAATTTTTCGGAAGCTTGGAATAATATATCTTTTCTGTAAAGTCAGAAAACAGGGGAATGCCACTAAGACACCAAGCCACAAAGATTCACAAAGAATTCTATTTCAATAAGTTCTATTTTGTGCATCCTGGTGTCTTGGTGCCTTGGTGGCAAAAATATTACTTTTCGGAGTGGACTCAATATTGGAATATTGGAATCCTGGTTCCTGGTTCCTGGTTCCTGGTGGGTGATATATTTATGATAAATAAAATACAATTAGATTATTTAAAGGGATGATGTTTTGCATGACTCTCCCCCTAACCCCCTCTCTACAAAGGCAGAGAGG
>CAZRHW010000382.1:0-3853 GCA_964599785.1 uncultured Bacteroides sp.
AAACCACTCTCACACTCACACCCAAACACACCAATAAACCAATTTACCAATAAACCAATTTACCCTTTGGCCTCAGCCTTCTTATTTTAATCCCCGTTTCTTAAGTAATGGTTCTATCGATGGTTCTTTTCCTCTGAACCTGACATAAAGTATCATAGGATCTTCCGTGCCGCCTTTTTCAAGAATATTTTCCCTGAAGGATTTTGCTGTGACAGGGTCAAACAATGATTTTTCCTTGAATGCTTCAAATGCATCAGAATCAAGAACTTCCGCCCAGATATAGCTGTAATATCCGGCGGAATATCCGCCACTGAAAATATGATTAAAGTAGGTGCTCCTGTAACGTACAATAATTTCGGGTATCAATCCAATACCATCAAGGGATTCTTTCTCAAACAGGTTGACATCTTCGGAAAATGGACTATTAAGTGTATGCCAATCCATATCAAGGAATGAAGCTGCAAGGTATTCGACAGTGATAAATCCCTGGTTGAAAAGGCTGGATTTTTCAATTTTATTAATCAGTTCATCGGGTATCGGTTTACCTGTTTCGTAATTTAGTGCATAGGACTTCATTACAGCAGGTTCTAATGCCCAGTTTTCCATGATCTGTGACGGAAGTTCAACGAAATCTCTTGGTGTGGCAGTACCCGATAACTTGTAATAGGTGCATTTCGAAAGTAATCCATGAAGTGCATGTCCAAATTCATGGAAAAGTGTGCTTACCTCATCGAAATTTAATAATGCCGGTTTATCACCTGAAGGTTTGGAAAAATTAAATACTGTCGAAACCACCGGTGTAATATTACTCCCATCTATGATCTCCTGTTTACGGAAACTGTTCATCCAGGCGCCAGCTCTTTTACTTGATCTTGTAAAAAAATCCATATAAAGAATGCCAATATGTGTTCCATCGGATTCAAGAACCTCAAAAACCCTGACATCTTCATGATATTTCGGGATATCTGTTCTTTCGATGATTCTGAGGCCGTATAAATGGTTACAAACTCCAAAAACACCATTGAGTACATTATCAAGTTTAAAATAAGGAAGGAGTTCTGCATCATCGAGATCATATTTTTCTTTTCTCACTTTTTCAGCATAATACCACCAATCCCAGGGCTGTAGTTTGAAACCGGAACCTTCTTTATCAATATATTGCTGAAGTTCCTTTGCTTCCTTTTTTGCAACATCTATGGCAGGATTCCATAACTTCTGAAGGAGATTATAAACGCTTTCGGGATTCTTTGCCATGTTTTCTTCCAGTACAAAACTTGCATGGTCTTTATATCCCAGCAATTTTGCTTTTTCGACCCGCAGGGATACGATCTGAGCAACATTCTCTTTATTGTCATGGTCATTCCCATTGTTGGCAAGGTTGATATAAGCTTTGAATAATTTCTCCCTGAGTTCACGTTTATCGGAGTATTGAAGGAATGGGATCATACTGGGTTTTTGGACCGAAAAGATCCATTTACCTTCCAATCCCGCTTCTTTAGCAGCTTCTCCGGCATTTTTAATGACGGATTCAGGTAAACCGGAAAGATCCTCTTCCTTCTCAATGGTAAGTTTAAAATCGTTGGTTTCAGCCAGGACATTTTCACCGAAACTGATTGTCAAAACAGAAAGCTCCTTGTTAATTTCCCTTAACCTCGCCTGATCTTCAGGATTCAGATTTGCTCCGCCCCTGATAAAATCTTTAAAGGTTTCTTCAAGAAGCATATTCTGTTCGGCAGTTAATACAAGTGATTCTTTGGAATCATAAACTGTTTTAATACGGGAAAACAATGCAGGATTCAATTGAATATCATCCCTGTGGCCCGATAGTAAGGGAGCTTTTTCTTTGGCAATCGCCTGAAGCTTATCGTTGGTGACGGAAGAATTGAGATTATTAAAAATTTGATCAATTTTCCGGATCATGGCTCCGCTGCGATCCATTGCTTCAAAAGTATTTGCAAAATCCGGAAGCTCAGGATTGTTGATTATTCCATCGATTTCTTTATTGTGTACCTCTATGGCATATTTATATGCCGGCATATAATGTTCCTCCCTGATAGCACCAAAGTCAGGAACTTCAAAAGGTGTATTGAATGCACTGAAAAATGGATTGGTAGGGTCAAACATTTCTTTGGATTTTTGTTTGCATGAACTAATTGCCAATAAAGCAAAAATGCATAAAAGGAAATATTTTTTCATGGTGTTTATAATTATGAATGGAAAGTAAATTTAATATTACTTTAGATATGATGACGATATCAGTTGAAATAACAATGTTAAATTTCCGGATTTAGTTTCCATAATTGGTTATATTTATATAGAAGAATGGTTAAGTTGGGAACATTTATTATTTTTAATGAGTAATAAATTTAACAAACGCGTTGTACGATTAAACCGAAAAAATTGATATCTGAACATTTGCAGAGACTTACCGGGACACATCTCTGCGAAATAATTTTTAGTTCAGTAACTTATTAAATCCAATCGCACAACAGGTTAACTTAACAATTATGAATTCAACAAGAAGAAAATTCATCAGGAACACGATCATTACCGTATCGGGAGCAAGTTTAGCGACCACTTTCCCCGGATCGGCAAAGGTTATTAAAAATGTTTCGGCCAATGACAAAGTAATTGTCGGGCTGATAGGTTGCAATGGTATGGGTTTTGCTGACCTGCAGGCTTTTCTTAAACAACCGGGAGTTGAATGTGCGGCAATATGCGATGTTGACCGTAATGTGCTGGAGAAAAGGGTTGCTGAGACGCTGGAATTAACGGGAAAGAAACCCATCCTTCATGGTGATTTCAGAAAGGTTATTGAAATGAAAGATATTGATGCAGTGATTATTGGGACACCCGATCACTGGCATTGCCTGCCTATGGTATACGCGTGTGAAGCAGGTAAAGATGTATATGTTGAAAAACCGCTTGCCAATACTATTGAAGAGTGCAACATTATGATAAAAGCGGCTGATAGATATAAGAGGGTGGTACAGGTGGGACAGTGGCAAAGAAGCGACCCGCACTGGAAAAATGTTGTGGATTTTGTTCATTCCGGTAAGCTTGGAAGGATCAGGACAGTGAAAGTGTGGGCATACATCGGGTGGAAAAGTGCTGTGCCTGTTGTACCCGATGGACCCCCACCTGAAGGTGTGGATTATGATTTCTGGCTGGGACCGGCACCGAAAAGGCCATTTAATAAAAACAGATTTCATTTTACTTTCCGATGGTTCTGGGATTATGCCGGAGGACTGATGACAGACTGGGGTGTTCACCTGCTCGATTATGCACTCTATGGGATGAATAAGTATAAACCAAAAGCCGTAATGGCTTCTGGTGGCAAATATGCCTTCCCTGAGGATGCTATGGAGACCCCAGATACACTGCAGGCTATTTATGATTTTGGAGATTTTGGTGTGGTATGGGATCATACTATCGGTATTTATGGGGGACCATATGGACGCGAACATGGCGTCGCTTTTATCGGGGAACTGGGGACACTGGTTGTTGACCGCGCCGGTTGGGAAGTAATCCCTGAAATAGACGCAGATGATAAACCAAAGATGGAAGCTGTACCCAACCTCGGAAGAAGCAGTAATGCCAGCGGCCTGGATTTTCATGTACAGAATTTCCTGGAATGCATAAAAACAAGAAAAAAGCCAAATGCGAATATTGAAATAGGTGCTTATATAGCAAAATTCGCACATCTGGGGAATATAGCCTACAAAACTGGTAGGAAATTATACTGGGATGCTGAAAATGACACATTTATCAATGATGATGCTGCAAATCAAATGATCAGGGCCCATTATCGTGATCCGTGGAAGTTGCCCGGAGTTTAAGGAAAATATTATAA
>CAZRHW010000383.1:0-3847 GCA_964599785.1 uncultured Bacteroides sp.
ATAGGCTGAAGAGGTACATCTTTCAGGTAAGGTTCGTTGCGTTCATATACCTTTTCAAGTGAAAAATGATCCGAAAAGAACAAATATCCCTTTTTTGAAACGTTAAGGGCATAATCAGCATTGGCAGGTATGCATACAAGGAATTCCCCGGATCCGGGTTCTGAAAAAGACATCATAACCAGCTCACCTGTATTCAGGTCAATCAGTTCGAACCTGGCCTGGAGGCGCTGCCATGTCTCGGCATCATAAACCTTTCCTTTCATATAAGAAACTTTGACCGGACGAACGTCTTCATACAAATCGAATTTATAAAGATCCCTTCCCTGACCGGCGATCCTGTCGGATGAGAAATATGCTGTATTACCGGCAGCGTTTACGATCAATCCTTCTTCATTGTTGAAGGTATTGATCGGATAGCCCAGGTTCACCGGTGTTGACCATGTATCATCGGTTTTTCTCTTGCTCAGATAGATATCATACCGTCCCAGTCCCGGCCAGCCTGTTGAGGCAAAATAAAGGGTTTGGTTATCGGGATGAATAAAAGGAGATTGCTCATCACCGGTTGTATTGATACTGTCTCCCGCATTAACGGGCTCCATCCATGTTCCGTCATCGTTCCTGTGACTGATCCATACGTCAAATTCGCCCTTCCCTCCTGCACGATCGCTCACAAAAAAAAGGACTCTCCCATCGGCTGAGACGGATGGCTGTTTTTCATTATTCCCGGTGTTCACAGGACGACCAAGGTTCTCAGGTACGCTCCAACGGTCCCCTTTCCTTTCAGAATAATAAAGGTCACATTTGCCCAGTCCGCCGATAAGGTTACAGGCTGTAAAAAACAGGTGCTTGCCATCAGCAGAGATTGTCTGTGCTCCCTCATTTTTTTCAGTGTTGGGCGGATATCCTGCATTTTTTGCAGGCTGCCATTCACCATTCTGATACTCACTAAAGTAGAAATCCTCCTGCCGGTTCATATAAACCCTTGGATTATTAGCATCGATCGGGATCTGTACGGTAAAAACCAGGATGCTTTCATCGGCAGACAGGCTCGGCCAATATTCGTCATACCGGGTATTAATATTGGGTCCCAGGTTAACCGGCTCGAACGGAACCGGATGGGCAACAGCTTTGATTGAAAAATCACAATATTTAATAAGTTTGGTAGCATTCTGTTTCATTTCCACCGATCCGTAGCCAAGGCTCAGAAAGATCTTCATATCCTCCCTGGCCTGTTGATACTGTCCTATAGAAAACTCATTCCGGGCAAGCAGATATGACGCAGGCGGGAAATAGCCGGGATCTATACCGATCGCGGTCCTGTAAGCGTCAATTGACTCTTCAATGAGTCCGGCATCGGTACAGACCTGGGCAAGCAAAAGCCAGGCTTCTATGAATTCGCTATCGGTCTTTAATGCCGCCCTGAGAAACTCGATTGACCTGGAATAGTTCAATAACTGGTATTCCCTGCCCGCATTATGATAAAGGCCTATTGCTTTTTTCGATTTGGTAGTATAATCCTCCTGGCCCGTTAATGAATAAAACAGGATAAAACAACAAAAAATAAGCAGCATAATTTTCTTCATGGCACGAAATATAATACAGACATCGTACCAAAACAGATGACCGGAACAAATATATTAATTTAACGTGATTCGACATAAGAGAGACAATATAAAATATTAAATTTCAACAAATTACTTTGTGTTTCCCTGCCTGACGGCAGGCAGGTTTGAGACTTTGTGGCTAAAAGTATTTCTTAATAAATGCCACTCAGATCGATCCTGTATAACCCGGGTGGTAAAGAACTTCTTTCTGAAGAGATATATATGACTTTTGGACCCCGGATTGCCACACCTTCAGTCTGAAGATCAAAAAATTCAGGAAATTCGAGTCTTCTCATTTTACCCGAAAAAATATCAGGCATATGTATATCATAGAATATAAGCAGAAATGGGATATAATCCTTATAACCCGACAGAACAACATACTTTCCGTTATGATCGATATCAGCCCCTGTTATCAGGCCATCAGAATCGTATGATTGTTTTGGTTTTATGACATATTCACCGGGTTTAGCAGGAACAGCATAACAGGTGGTTGTCTGGTTATCCCAGTTCTTAGTAAACAGATAGAGGCTGTCATGCCAGGCAAAGAAAGCTTCACAGTCAAATGAACTTCTCTGCTTCCCTGATTTGCCTTCAGGCATATTTTCATAGCTGAATCGTATCGATTTGGCTTTCACGTCATCATTTCGCCTGACCGGGATGTCTTTCTTTTTGATTCTATAAATGTAAAGCTTCTCCCGTTCACCATAGTTGTTGCCAAAATCTCCGACATAGAAATAATCATTGTCCTGTGCAATATCTTCCCAGTCCCGGTTTCTGGCATTGACAACAGAAACAGTCTGAACTATTTTTCCTGTCCCCGGATGAAATGCATATATAACCGGTTTACCTCCGTTGTCATTGATTGTCCAGAGATAATCCCTGTAGAAGATGATCCCTGAGTTTTCCCTCAGCTTATCATCCAGTTGATCGACACATAGTTTCAGATCCGGCTGTTGTTCGCTTTGGATAATTGAGGAATTTGTCTTCCTGAGAGAATATCTATGGCAGGATATAACAGAAGAAATAATAATTATAAACAGGAAAACCCGACATTTTGGTGAGAAATATATGGATAAAAATGATAACATTACCTGATTTATTTTTGTTACATTCGTTTTTATATCAATACCTCTGTTATGAAAACCATCAATGTTGGCCTGGCCTCTTTTGGGATGTCAGGTGAGATTTTTCATGCTCCGTTCCTGCATGTGCATCCGGGTTTTAAAATTGTAAAAATTCTTGAACGGACCAAAAACAAATCACGTGACCGGTATTCCTATGCAAATATAGTAAGGAGCTTCGAAGAAATCACAGGTGACGGGAATATTGATCTGGTCATTGTGAATACGCCGGATCATTATCATTATGATATGGCACTCCAGGCAATCGGTGCCGGCAAACATGTAGTTGTCGAAAAACCTTTCACATTAAAGGTGCAGGAAGCCGATGAACTGATCGCAGCTTCAGCCCAAAAAGGAAAACTGCTGAGTGTCTACCAGAACAAAAGATGGGATGGTGATTTTCTCACCGTTCAGAAGATCATCAGTGAAGGATTACTGGGTAAGCTTGTTGAATATGAAGGACACTTTGACCGTTACAGGAATTATTTAAAGCCGGAATCATGGAAAGAACAGGTAGTTTCAGGCACAGGTACGATTTACAATCTCGGATCGCACCTGATTGACCAGGCACTGGTATTGTTCGGATTACCGGAATCAGTTTTTGCGGATATCCGTATGTTGCGCCCCGGAGCAAAAGTCGATGATGCCATGACCCTCCTGCTTAAATACCCTGAAATCAAGGTCACCCTCAAAGCCAGTTACCTGGTACGTGAGCCGGGCCCCAGGTATTCGCTGCATGGTACGCAAGGGTCTTTCCTGAAATGGGGAATGGATCCGCAGGAAGAAGACCTGAAAGCCGGGAAATTACCTTCAGGTCCGGACTGGGGAAAAGAAGAGGAAGAAAACTGGGGTATTTTAAATACCGAGATAAACGGACTGCATTACTCCGGGATGGTGGAAACGCTACCCGGTAATTATATGGCATATTTCGATGATATTTACGAGGCGATCACCCGTAACAGGAAACCTGCCGTAAAAGCCGGACAGGGAAGAGATGTGATCAGGGTGATCGAAGCAGCTAAGGAGAGTAGTAAACTGGGAAAGGCGATAAAGCTTTGATTCATGAATCATGTCATAATTAATATAGATGTGGACATGAATTGGTATGATTACGGCGCC
>CAZRHW010000384.1:0-3830 GCA_964599785.1 uncultured Bacteroides sp.
GTTGTTAACCGGACACATTTCGGCTACGTGGAGAATGACAGAAAAGTCCGCCTGTCCCGATGCAGATCGGGAGTTGCTAACGGTCATAATAATAAATGAATTAAATAGTTATTCCCGGTTGCTAATAAGGATCAACAAAAATATCACTTCATGAAGGAACTGAGATTAATGAAAGGTAATGAGGCAATCGCTGAAGCAGCAATCAGAGCTGGTGCAGATGCATATTTCGGATATCCTATTACCCCACAATCTGAAGTTCTGGAATATCTGACAGCAGAAAAACCGCACGAACGAACAGGAATGGTTGTACTTCAGGCTGAAAGTGAACTTGCTGCCATCAATATGATTTTTGGTGCAGCCAGTGCCGGTCGTAAAGCCATTACATCTTCCTCAAGCCCTGGCATCAGTCTTTTCCAGGAAGGGCTTTCATATATTGCAGGAGCTGAATTACCATGTGTTGTTGTGAATGTAGTCAGGGGAGGACCCGGTCTTGGAACAATCCAGCCATCGCAGGCCGACTACTTTCAGGCTACAAAAGGAGGGGGGCATGGCGATTATCATTTGCTTGTTTTGGCTCCGGCATCAGTTCAGGAAATGGCCGATTTTGTCCCGCTTGGATTTGAACTGGCATTTAAATACCGGAATCCGGTAATGATTCTTACAGACGGATTGATCGGACAAATGATGGAAAAAGTCGAGCTTTTTGAACAACGGCCACGGGCAACGGAATTCGATCAATCGTGGGTGACAACAGGAAAAACTCCCGACAGGGAACGGAATATCATAACATCCCTGGATCTGGACCCGGCTGGCATGGAACAACATAACATTCACCTTCAGGAAAAATACAAAAAAATGCAGCAGGAGGTGAGATATGAAAAGATTCTGTGCGATGATGCAGAATACCTTCTTGTGGCCTATGGATCAAGTGCAAGGGTATGCCAGAAATCAATACAAATGGCCAGGGAAAAGGGTATTAAACTGGGATTGTTGAGGCCGGTCACATTATTTCCCTATCCTTCCCAGGCCATCTCAGAACTTGCTGACCAGGTAAAGGGAATCCTGTCTGTCGAATTAAATACCGGACAGATGATCGAGGATGTACGACTTGCGGTAAATGGCAAGATAAGGGTTGAACATTTTGGCCGCTTCGGAGGCATGATACATTCACCCGACGAAGTTATGCAGGCCTTTGAAAAAATATACTTAAATAAAGCGTTGTAGGATTGAACCAACGATTTGATATTTAAATATTTGTGGAACTGTTCATCGGTACGGCTCTACAAAAATTATAATTCAACTACTTAGTCGTTTCAATCTCATAATGCATTACTTAAATGGTTAATCATGGAACTGAAAGATATTATTAAAGAGGAAAACCTGGTTTACAAAAAGACTTCCCTGATGACGGAAAATATTCTTTCCTATTGCCCTGGTTGCGGTCATGGTACTACTCACAGGATCATCATGGAAGTCATTGAGGAGATGGATATTCAGTCGGGAGTTGTTGGTATCGCTCCTGTGGGCTGTTCGGTACTCGCCTATGATTTTATGGATATCGACATGCTCCAGGCTCCCCATGGCAGGGCACCGGCTGTTGCCACCGGACTGAAACGGGTGATGCCGGATAAGTTCATATTTACTTATCAGGGTGACGGCGACCTTGCAGCAATCGGTACGGGTGAAACCATACATGCATGTAACAGGGGGGAAAATATTACCATCATCTTTATTAATAATGGGATCTATGGCATGACCGGCGGGCAGATGGCTCCCACAACCCTGATTGGGATGGTTTCATCAACTTCGCCCTACGGGAGGGATGTGAAATTAATGGGAAATCCGATAAAAATGACAGAACTGGTTGCACAACTCCCGGGGACATACTATGTAACCAGGCAGGCTGTGCATACCCCAGTCAATGTAAGAAGAGCTAAAAAAGCTATCCGCAAAGCCTTCGAAAATCAGAAACTTAATAAGGGAGTATCTTTTGTGGAAATCGTGTCCAGTTGTAATTCAAACTGGAAAATGACCCCTGTGCAGGCCAATAAATGGATGGCAGAGAACATGTTCCCTTTCTATCCATTGGGCGATATTAAAGTCGATGGGAAAATGGTTAAGAAAGAGGAAACACAAAAAATACATCAGCCATGACGGAAGAAATCATCATTGCCGGTTTTGGCGGGCAGGGAGTGCTATCCATGGGCAAGATCCTGTCTTATTCAGGGATAATGCAGGATAAAGAAGTCAGCTGGTATCCATCTTACGGTCCCGAAATGCGTGGAGGAACTGCCAATGTTACGGTTATCATCAGCGACGAGCGCGTGAGCTCACCGGTATTAAATGAATATGATACGGCCATACTGTTAAATCAGCAATCGCTCGATAAATTTGAATCGAAAGTTAAAAAAGGAGGTCTCCTTTTGTATGATGGGAACGGGATATCACGTCATCCTGAACGTACAGACATCGAAATCTACAGAGTGGATGCGGCAGACGAAGCAGCGAAAATGTCAACCACCCGAACCTTTAATATGATCGTACTTGGAGCTTACCTGAAAATCAAACCCTTTCTTGAACTGAAAAATATTATCAAAGGCCTGAAAAAATCTCTTCCGGCCAGGTACCAGCATCTGATTCCCGTCAATGAACAGGCCATTCAATGTGGGATGGAAATTGTCTATAAAGTTGAACCTTCGAATTGACATACTTACTTGCCAGAGATAATTGCCTTTATAGTATTCCAAATCCATTAAGTTTTTGAAAATATTGTCAGCCCATGGATCTAAAGACATGATCGTATGGGACTGTCATCCTGACTTGTTTCGTGTCATCCTGAACTTTTTTCAGGATGACGCTTTTTCAGGATGACAGTTCAATATAATTAAGTTTATTACTGCCCAACCATAAAAGAAGGGGAGACTCAAAATACCTTGACATATTAATTTCAGCGCATATTATCTTTTTATTTTACATCTTTTGTAATTTTTTAGTGTATTTCTGCAACTTATTAAACAGAAACTGAGATTATGAAAAATGAGTTTTTAGAATTGATCGACAAACACCAGGGCATTATTCATAAGATATCCATCTTATACAGTAAATCTGATGATGATAAAAAAGACCTGTTCCAGGAAATTGTTTACCAGCTCTGGAAATCTTACCCGAAATACCGTGGAGATGCTCAGTTCAGTACCTGGATGTACAGGGTGGCTCTGAATACAGCATTAATGAACATGCGTCAACAATCAATTGACCTTGTTGATCAGGAAAAAGTTGAATTGCTCAGGACCAGTAGTTATGAGACCTATCATCATGAATTTAATGAAGACATTCTGAGTCTTTATATGGCTATTGACAAGCTAAGTCCGGTAAATAAAGCCATTATAATATTGTATCTGGAACAACGGAACTATGAGGAAATTGCCGGAATTCTCGGCCTTACAAAAACAAATGTCGGGGTCAGGCTTAACAGAATTAAGAACGAACTGAAAAAAATTATTCAATATGAAAGAAAATAATAATGAGCATATTAAAGAATTCATTCATTTATGGAAGGCATCAGATGATGCTATTTCCAGCAAGTATAATTTAAAACCTGAAAAAATGGAAACTTATATCATGAAGGAAAGCACTGACTTTCTAAAAAAACTGCGCATTAACACTATGTTCGATCTGATTCTGAAAGCAATTATGTGCATCGGGCTGGCAGTAGTCTGGATCATGTATCCCTCAAACCATCTGGTGGCAGGATCAACAGTTTTCCTGGTATTATGCAGCCTTGTACTGGGTTACAGCCTGTGGAATATTCTCAACCAGGTTCAAAATGT
>CAZRHW010000385.1:0-3816 GCA_964599785.1 uncultured Bacteroides sp.
AGACCCCATGAACTTGCCCGTCAACCGGCGTGATATTGTTGACATATCCTGATCAACAACAATCATCCCGATATTTTTCATTTCAAGCGTCGCGGCATTTACCAGGATAATCAGCTGAACAATCGGAACAACAAATATGACCGGAAGCATGAACCGGTTCCTGAAAATCTGCAGGAATTCTTTTTGTATGATAAATAAAATCGTGCGCATTTAATATGTTTATTCCAGCCTTATTTTAAATCGTTTAACACTGACCAGGATCAATAAAACCATCATCACCAGTAATATGAGGGTTTCCTTCCATATAAACAATATACCGGTGCCTTTCAGCATAATATTCTTAACAATAACAATGAAGTATTTTGCAGGGACAATTACACTGAGCCCCCGGAGAATTGCAGGCATGTTCTCAACTGGAAAGATAAATCCCGAAAGCAGTAAAGTCGGTAACATCAGAGCCAGCAGTGAAGTGAACATAGCCATTTGCTGCGTCCGTGCGACAGTCGAGATCAAAATTCCAAGCGACAGGGCAACTCCTATATACAGCAGGCACTCAAGCATCAGCAATACAATATTCCCCCTTACAGGTAATCCAAAAACAAAATACCCGATCATCAGGATACCCACAGCATTAATAAAGGATAAACCCAGATAAGGTGTGACTTTCCCGAGAACAATCTGTAAAGGTTTGAGGGGGGAAACAAGGAGTGTTTCCATGGTTCCCAGCTCTTTCTCCCTGGCAATTGAGATAGAGGTCATCAGGGCTGAGACAAGCATCAGGATCAATGCCATCGTTCCCGGCACAAACATAAATGATCCGGCCATATTTTCATTGTACATCATTCTGATTTCAGGAACAATTCTCAGGGGTACTTGTAAATTCCTGTTAAGATGGCGAATATAATCGCTGATTATTCCGTAAGTGTAATTTACAACCAGGTTGGCAGTATTGGCATCGGAAGCGTCAGCCAGAAGCTGGATCTCAGCTTTGTTTTCCTTTTCCAGTTTGCCTGCAAAATCATCTCCGAAAATGATAATCTGTTTGACGTTGCCTTCCCTGAATTTTTTCTGTATATCCTGTTCATTATTAAGATAGCTGTCGAGGATAAAATATCCGGAAGAAAATACCTTATTCACAATTTCCCGGGTATATCTGTCATATGACTGATCCCAAACGGCTACACGAATGTCTTTCAGTTCATTGGTAACAACATATCCAAAAAGAAGAAGCTGAACAACCGGCATTCCGAACAGTATCAAAAGTGTCCGGTAATCCCTCAGGATATGGATTATTTCTTTTATGACAAATCCGCGGAACCGGTTCATAATAGTATGTAATTGTTTTGACAGATGCTGTGTCATCCCGAACCGCCTAATAGGCTGTGAGGGATCTCCCTGATACTTTTTAACTATCTTGATTCATACCTACAGAGGATTCAACGTACTGAATATTATTATCCTTGTTCCTGAACAACATTCTGGATTTACTTGTTAGTTATCCTCGCGCTATCTTTAAAAAAACCTGGTTCATATTCTCCGCATGATAATTCTCTTTCAGTTCTGCAGGTGTTCCGATGGCTTCAATCCGTGCCTGGTCCATTATTGCCACACGGTCACAATACTCAGCTTCATCCATATAATGGGTTGTTACAAAGACTGTTATACCTTCCTTTCCTGCTTCATAGATCAATTCCCAAAACTGTCTGCGTGTGATGGGATCCACACCACTTGTCGGTTCATCCAGAAAAACAATTTTGGGATTGTGAAAGATTGCTACTGAAAAGGCTAATTTCTGACGCCAACCCAGCGGCAGGTCTTTAATCAGCTTATTCCGTGCATATTCAAGCCCCAGTTTTTCAAGCAACTGATCTGTCCTCGTCCTGATAAATCCCATTTCCAACCCATAAATTCCTGCGTAGAACCTGATATTTTCATATACTTTTAAATCCTCATACAGGGAAAATTTCTGGCTCATATAGCCGATGTTCTTCTTTATTTTTTCACGATCCTTGTATACATTAAATCCCGCTACCTGGATTTTACCCGATGTTGGAAGGGACAGTCCGCACAGGATTCTTATTGCAGTCGTTTTTCCCGCTCCGTTTGCCCCCAGAAATCCAAAGATCTCACCCTGGAATACTTCAAAATTAAGATGATCGTTGGCAGTGAATTGCCCAAACCGTTTAACCATGTCTTCAACCTGTATGGCCTTTTGTCCGTTATTCATATGGTGATTTTTCAATATTTTTTGTCATCAGCTTCATAAAACAATCCTCAATGTCCGGTGAAATATTTGTTACCCGTATTTGTGTATGTCCAAGTCCATCAAGGTAACCGGTTATTTTATCAACCGGATTTTCAATTTTATTCAGGGTGATATGAACCGATTGTCCGAAAAGAAATGCTGTCCTGATTATTTCAAAGGATTGCAGGTCCTTCACCAGGCGGTACATTTCAGATGATCTGACAGCAAATAATTCCTCCCTGAACTGTCCCCTGATATAATCCGGCGTATTGACGATGAGCATCCGGCCATTCTGAATGAGTCCTACACGCTGACAAAGAGCGGCTTCATCCATATAAGGCGTTGAAACAATGATTGTTATTCCCCGTTGTTTCAGATTCATCAGCATCTCCCAGAATTCTTTTCTCGATACAGCATCGACACCTGTGGTGGGTTCATCCAGGACAAGCACATCAGGCCTGTGAATCAACGCGCAGGAAAGGGCCAGTTTTTGTTTCATCCCCCCTGACAACCGGCCGGCCCTCCTTGTTTTAAACGGCTCTATATGCCGGTAGATATCTTTTATCAGGTCATAATTCTTTTCAATAGAGGTTCCAAATACTGTCGCATAAAAGGAAAGATTTTCTTCGACTGTCAGATCCTGATAAAGAGAAAACCTTCCGGGCATATATCCAACGATCTTCCTTACCTGTTTAAAATCCTTCAGAACATCCATCCCCCTGATCCTTGCTTCTCCGGTATCCGGTTTAAGCAAGGTTGTCAATATCCTGAAAAGAGATGTTTTTCCTGATCCATCCGGTCCGATCAGGCCGAATATGTCACCCTCTTCCACTGAAAATGAAATATCTTCCAGTGCCCGTACCGGTCCATAGCTCTTATTAATATTGTATATCTCTATTGCAGACATTCAGATCTTTTTCATGATACTTAAAACCTGACTTCACCAGGCATACCGATCTTTATACTGCCATCATTCTCAACCTGTATCCTGACAGCATAAACCAGGTTCACCCTTTCTTCTTTGGTCTGGATGATTTTGGGAGTAAATTCTGATTTGTCTGAAATCCAGGTTATCACTCCTTTTAATTCCCGGTTCGTCTTCGAATCCTGATCTATAAGGACAGTAACTTCCTGTCCAAGTTTGATATTGGGTAATTGTTCACCGCTGATATATGCCCGGAGGTCCATTTTTTGAAGATCAGCAATCTTATAAAGTGTTCTTCCTGTGGCAGTCATTTCAAAAGGTTCAGCATATTTTTCAAGGACAGTGCCCTGGATGGGATTGATGATAAAACACCTCAGGATCTTATCAATAACCTGATCCATCTGTTTTTCCATCGAATGAATTTCACTGTCTATGCTTGTAAACTGAGTCTCTGTGGAGCGGATCTGACTGTTAAGAGTCTTCAGTTGCCCTTCGATCTGGTCCATTTGCTGGGTCGTTGCGGCACCATCACTCAGTAACCGTTCCAGACGATCTTTTTCAACTAACAATGTATTCTTCTGCTCCCTCAATACATTGATCTGAGCATTTACACTGTTTTTTCTTGTTCTTACAGCATCGATTGCTG
>CAZRHW010000386.1:0-3814 GCA_964599785.1 uncultured Bacteroides sp.
AAAAGAAAGAGAAAATATGATCTCCGAATTACGGGAGAAAGGTATTATCAACAATCAGGAAATTAAATTCCGGAGAAAAGATAAACAAATCAGAACAACGCTTTTATCAGCCATTTTACTCATGCTGGATGGAATTCCGCATTTACTTTCCATCACCAGGGACATTACTGAAATCAAGCAAATCCAGGAAGAATTAGAAACTTCAAAAGACATGTACGAGGATTTGATTGAATCAGCCCCTGACGGGATTGTTGTGCTGGACGAAAAGGGATTCATAACCATGGTCAATCAGGGTTTTGCCGATACCGGCGGTTTTACCCGTGAAGAACTTATTGGGTCTCATTTTTCCAAATTCAAGGGTTTCCGGGCTTCAGATCTGCCAAAATTTATCAAACATTTTTCAGCCCTCCTTAAAGGACAAACTCCAGAGCCTCTTGAAATTAAATGGTATGATAAAACCGGCTCGTTGCGAACTTCTGAAATTCATGTTTCACAATTAAAGAAAGACAACAGAATAACCGGGATGCAGGCTATAGTCAGGGATATAACCGATAAAGTCGGGTTTGTCGAAGCATTGAAATCATCAGAAAAACAATACAGAACATCCATAGATTCAATGCAGGAATGGATCCACCTGGTTAACCGCGACATGGAAATCATCCTTGCTAACAAATCAATGATTGAAATATCCAAAAAGCTTGGATTCTCCAAGGATTTTGCGGGAATGAAATTTTATGATGCCTTTCCATTCCTTAAAAAAACTGTTAAAGACGAATATACGTCAATCTTTGAGAAAGGGAAAACCATTCAGAAAGAGGAATATTTCAGGTTAAGCAATATCGACATCTATACTTATACACGATTAATCCCCATATATGAGGGAAAACGGGTTGAAAGAATTTTAACCATCATTCAGGACATCACAGAAAGGAAAAAAGCCGAAAAAGTGAGGGAACTCATGTATTCTATCTCAAATGCCGTGACTCATACAAAAGATTTGAACGAGCTGTTCCATGTGATTCAGAAAGAACTGGGAAAGGTTTTCGATACGACAAATTTCTTTATCGCTCTCTATAACAAGAAAAATGATACCCTCTCCCTCCCTTATTTTATTGACGAGAGGGATAGTTTTAATGAGTTCCCTGCAAAAAAAACACTGACCGGTTATATGATCAGGAATGACAAGCCCCTGCTCATGAGGAATGACCAAATTGAAAAACTGGTCGGTTCAGGCGAAATTGAAGATGTTGGCACACCCAGTAAGATCTGGCTTGGAGTCCCCCTGAAAATAAAGGAAGAAATTATTGGTGCACTTGTTGTTCAGCATTATGAAATTGAAAATGCCTATACTGAACAGGACCTTGAAATTTTGAAATTTGTTTCTACCCAGATCAGTTTATCCATTGAAACAAAAAAGGCCTATGACGATGTTCAGATCGAAAAAGCCTATTTTGAACAGCTTTTTGAGAACTCTCCTGAGACCATTGTCCTGACAGATATTGAGGGCCACCTAATAAAGGTTAATAATGAATTTGAAAAGCTTTTTGGTTTCACTCCTGAAGAAGTTCTGGGCAAAAAAATTGATGACCTGATCGCAACTGACGACCATTTCAATGAAGCTACTTCAATTTCAGAAAGAGTGGGAAAAGGGGAAAAAGTGACCGTCGAAACTGTCCGGCAGGATAAAAATGGAAATCAAATACATGTTTCCCTGCTTGGTACTCCCATTGAAATCGGAGGTGGACAGGTAGGAGTGTATGGTATATACAGAAATATTACGGAACAGAAGAAAGCAAGACGGGCGCTTGAAGAAAGTGAAGAGAAATTAAGAAATATTTTGTATTCCTCTCCAGATGCCATTACAGTATCTGACCTGCGCGGTTATATTACTGAAGGCAACCCGGCTGCCCTGGAGATCTTTGGATTAACATCCATGGATGAACTGATCGGAATGAACGCGATCCAGGTGGTCAGCCCCAAAGACAGAGCAAAAAGCCTGGAAGGATTTAAAAAAATTCTCAGACAGGGATACGTTAAAAATGTTGAATTAGAGCTATTACTAAAAAATAAAAAAAGAAAGCATGTTGAAATTTCTGCCAGCCTGATCAGGAATGCCTCGGGCAAACCATTAGCAATCGTTGGTGTTACAAAAGATATCACAGATCGCAGGGAATATGAACAAAAACTTCAACTTGCGAAAGAGAAAGCAGAGGAATCAGATAGGCTTAAATCAGCATTCCTGGCAAACATGTCTCATGAGATACGGACACCAATGAACGCAATACTGGGATTTTCCGAGTTATTGAAAAATGAAGAAATTACAAGGGAAGAACGCGATGAATACATAAAAATCATCAGGAGTAAAGGAAACGAGTTATTGTTAATAATCAATGACATCATTGATATTTCTAAAATTGAGACCGGAGATATCAAGATTTTCAAAACATCTTTCCCTGTAAATGATTTCATTCTGGAGGTTTTTCAACAATTCAACGAAGAAAAAAACCTGATGAATAAAGACCATATTCAATTTCGCATCAATATCCCCCAAAATGAAGAACCTGTGATTAAAACCGATAAAATCCGATTAAAACAGGTCTTTACTAATCTTGTTCATAATGCTTTCAAATTTACCTTTGAAGGATATATTGAAATCGGGTACGAGCTAACCGATCCTTCGCAAATCAGATTTTTTATTAAAGATACCGGTATTGGTATTCCAAAAGAAAAACAGGATATTATTTTCGACCGGTTCAGGCAGGTTGATGAATCAATAAGCAATCAATTTGGAGGAACAGGACTTGGCCTGGCAATATCAAGAAACCTGATTGAAATCCTTGGAGGTGAGATATCTGTATTTTCAATGCCATCACAAGGTTCAATATTCTCCATTTCTTTGCCTGTAAAAGGAATCAGGAAGAAGGTACAGAATAAATTCTCACCTGTTCTTCAGGAAGAAACAACAATTATAATTCCGGAGCTAAACAACAAGAAGATACTGGTAGCTGAAGATGATTCCTCCAATTATCTATTCATCGAGTCTTTTTTAAAACGATCAGGTGCTAACATTTTATGGGCAAGGGACGGATTACAAGCACTTGAAATTTTTAAGTCGGAAGATAACATCGACCTGATCTTAATGGATATCAGAATGCCCAATTTGGATGGTATCGAAGCCACTAAGAAAATAAGAGAGATGAATAATAAAATTCCTGTCATTGCCTTAACAGCTTATGCTTTTACAAATGACCAGGAACAATCCCTTCGGGCAGGCTGTAATGAATATTTATCAAAGCCTGTCAAACTTGAGGTATTATCCGATACCCTGAACAAATATCTTAAAAAACCATAGGGAAAGGATAAACCTGAGGATTTTCAAGGAATATAACCAGAGGAAAAAGTTTACCTTTTGCCCCTGTGAAATATTTTCGTACCTCAAATTTCATAGGGCGAGCCTTATGAAATAATTTTGACTGCAAAATCGCTTCACCTTTCTTAGGATAACCAGGCATAAAAATAAATACATTATGAATGCCTTTTGCCTTTTGCCTTGTGCCTTGTGCCTTTCTTATTCCTGTAAGAGGGAATTGAAGAAAAATGAAAATCCAAAATTGAGCATTATTGAATGTGAATTATGGCTCCCCCCTGATGTCTTGTTTTTCTGATGTTCAAATGAATAATTCAACATACTCTCCAGGGCAAAATTATCAGCAAGAAAATAGGCAGCTCCTACACCTGCACCCAGATAATAGCCAATATGTTTATTCTTTTGCTGCTCTTCCCCAATGTAGTATTTTGATACAGAATAGCCAAG
>CAZRHW010000387.1:0-3805 GCA_964599785.1 uncultured Bacteroides sp.
AATCGGCAGAACTTCACACCCAATACCCAAACACATAAATTCACCAATTCACAAAGTTCACTCCCACCCACAACTCACACACACCAATTTACCAATTCACCAATAAACCAATTTACTATTAACTTTGTTCGAAATGTTAATTTCGTGCGGTACTCTTTACTCCCTACTTCCCTATTGCCCTCTGTCCCTTTGTCCCACAGTCCCTTTTGATATCCGACCTGACAAGATTAAGACAACCTGTCAGGTCTTTTTGCTCTTTTTGTTTATGATAATCCTCACGACCATATAGATCAGGATGATCAGTGCAAAGAAATAGGCTGCCCGGGGGATGAAATCTCCATGTTTCACGTAGAAAGTATATTTATCGTTTGCATTGATCTCGGCCCGGAGTGCATCGGGGACCCAATATTCCGTTCTGAGAAGGACTTCACCTTTCTGGTTGATAAATGATGAGATGCCGGTATTTGCAGATCTTGCCACACTTCTCCTTGTCTCGATAGCCCTGAGACATGAAAAGGCAAAATGCTGGCGGTGGCCGGGTGTGTTTCCCCACCAGCCGTCGTTGGTAATAACAAAAATATAATTTGCCCCTGCTTTGATGTAATCTGTCACATATTCACCAAATACCGATTCATAACAGATCACGGGGGCCACACCGATTGAATCATCAGGAGCGAAAAGGCATGCCCTGTAATCCTGTGTGCCATGGCTCCTGAACGTGCCGCCCAGGCGCACGGTAAGATTTTCCAGGAACCCGAGATATTGGGTATATGGCATTTTCTCCACACCCACCACGAGCTTTGATTTTTTATAGAGCTGGATGTTACTGGTCGAGTCGAGCTGTATGGCCGCGTTGTAACTGTCGTAATAAATGTCTGTCCCCCGGATGACATGAGCTGTCGGGCTTGCAGACCGGGCATCGGGGTACATCTCATAACAGGTCAGCCCCGTAACAAATTTTGCACCGGGGTACTGATCCAGATAATCATAAATACTGATAATGCTGGCATTTTCTTTCATATCATGCATCCAGACATTATCATTGATAAATGTCTCGGGAGCAACAAAATAGTCGGTCTCCGGCGTTGCTTTTGATGATGCCAGGTCGAGCAGTATATCCATCTGCCTGAAGGCTTCCATCCCGCCGAATTTTTCATTATAAGGATCGATATTGGGCTGGATGACAACAACTTCCCTGGGATTAACCGTTTCCCTGTAGGTGTAGAACCGGATTAAGGAGATGGCGACGGGCAGGATGATGAGCAGGGCCCAGGTGACCAGCAGGGGAATTTTTCCTTTAACGGTACGGTTCAGGATAATATGTTTCAGGAGGATAAAAAGGAGGATATTGCTCAGGAGGACCCATAATGTGCCGCCGAATGTGCCGGTTATATCATACCACTGGATGATATGGATATCAAACATGAATCCGTTTCCAAGATTCAGCCAGGGCCAGTTGATCTCGCCGTTCATGTAAAAATGTTCATAAACCAGCCAGTATACGATGAGTCCGAAATACCCCGGGCCATAGCCGGTATTCCTTTTGGTGATGTGAAAAAGCCAGAAGGTGAGAGACATCAGCAGGGTATTGATAACGATTGCCAGGACCATGCCAACCTGTGATGCATTCCAGATCCACCAGGTTGTCAGGCTGTTCCAGGTAAAGAAGGTGATGGCGGCGTAGAGGAATGCTTTATATGAACGGTTGGTCCGGCGGTTTTCGTAAAGATAATCTTCAACGAACAACAGGGGTACGAGGGCGAACAGGAGTATCAGCCCTGTTCCCCACTCAAACCAGGCAGGAGCCAGCAGCAGGCCGCTTATTATGGAATAAATGGTGAGACGGTATTTTTTCATTTTTCCTCAGGACTTATTTACCAAATAAATTCCGCCCAGTATGATTACGAGCCACAATAGTTGGGCCAGTCTGATTATTTCGCCGTCGAAAATGCCCCACAAAGTGGCGAATACCGGGATTATATATGTCACGGATGATGCAAATATAGCTGTTGTATATTTAATCAGTGAATTAAATATGATAACTGCCAGTACGGAGCTGAGCAGGGCCAGCAGGGCAATAAAGCCAAGGTTGAGGATATAATTCCCGTTTTGTGTGACGCCGGAAAAATCCGAGAATAACAGATATATCCCACCTACAGGCCCGACAAACAGAAATGAGAGGGATGTTATTTGAACACTTGTGAGCTCAGCCAGTTTGAATTTCACTATGTTCACGTTGATACCATAACAGATTGTTGCCACCACCACCAGGAGTGCGTATGCATTGATCCCTTCAAAGATATTCAGTTCTCTCTTCCATATCAGGCCGGTGGCTCCGGCGAGACCGATCAGGATCCCGAGGACATGATAATATTTAATCCTTGCCGTAAAAATCAGAAGACCAAAGATAAGTGTAAAAAGAGGGGTGAGTGAGTTGAGCATACCTGCCAGAGAGCTGTCGATGCGGGTCTGTGCTTTCGTAAACAGCAATGCAGGGATGGCGAATCCGAGCAGTCCGCTCAGTAAAAGGGGGCGTATGTTCCGTTTATTGATAACCCGTATATTCCTTATTGCTAAAGGCAGGACAATGATAAAACTGAAAAACATCCTGAAAGCGGCAACCTGGGTAGATGAATAGGAGATGAGCCCTTTCTTCATCAGGATGAAGGAGGTGCCCCATATGATGGACAGAAGCAGCAAGGTCGCCCATTGCCATCCGCGTTTTGAAAGATCAATCCTGGACATTCTGGGATTAAATCGGTAAAGATAAATGAAATCAGGTTATTTAAAATGATATATTTGAAGTTGTAAAGTTGTATTTTTGAACTTTTTCTTGTTTGTTTGTATTTCATATAAGAACAGTTCCCGCTGATACGCCTGCGGCAGACGCGTTACGCACAGATTATGACGCAGATTCCGCAGATAAACAGTCTGCAGGTCCGTATTCTGCGATCATCTGAGGGATACCTACATATGATATAATTAGGAGTCAATTGATAAAACTTATATGTGGTACATTTAGAACCTGAATTAATATTAATGATCAAAGGCATTATTACCGGTCTCCTGGTTTCTGTGCCACTGGGCCCGATAGGGATCCTGATTATTCAGAGAACCCTGAACAAAGGGAGGATGTCGGGATTTGTTTCCGGGCTGGGTGCCACCGTTGCAGATACATTATTCGCACTGATTGCCGGTCTGGGACTATCCATCATCATTAATTTTATCAGGGATAAGCAGATATTTTTCCAGATTGCCGGAGGATTATTTGTCATTTATATCGGCCTCAGGATCTTTTATACAAACCCGGCCAAAGCCCTGAGGCTTCAGCGAATGAATAAAACGATGCTTTCCCAGGATTTTGTGTCGGTGTTCTTGCTGACCGTTTCAAATCCTATGGCGATATTCCTTTTCCTGGCAATCATGGCGGCCATTAACATTGCTGGTGATAAGATGAACTTTTACCAGTTGTCCGTTATGATGGCAGGAGTTTTTGCCGGCGCAGCAGTCTGGTGGTTTATCCTCAGTACCATAGCCAACAAGTTCCGGAAGAGGATCAGGTTAAGGAGTATCTGGTGGATGAACAAGATCACCGGCACGGTTGTATTTATTTTTGGGATTGCGGTGCTGGCGAGTGTCTGGATTTTGTGAATAAGCGGGTAAGCGTTGAAGCGTTAATGCGTTAATGCGTTGAAGCGGATAAGCGGGTAAGCGTTGAAGCGTTAATGCGTTGAAGCGGATAAGTGGTAAAAGGAAATTTGGTTTTCGGTTTACGGTTGTCTGTTTTCAGTTGGTGTGGATAAGG
>CAZRHW010000388.1:0-3788 GCA_964599785.1 uncultured Bacteroides sp.
AAAAAATAAAACTTACAGCTTTCCGCCTGAGAGAAAAAGTGTTTATCCAGGTTTCGGATAATGGCCCGGGTATCGACCAGGAAAGCCTGGATAAGGTGTTTATTCCTTTCTTCACAACAAAGAAAAAAGGTTCCGGTATAGGATTAAGCCTGGCCCGTCAGATTATGAGACTGCACAAAGGAAGTATCTACTTTACGACTGAAGAGGGGAAAGGGACTACTTTTACCCTGGAGTTTTAGTAAGCTTCTTATTGCATGGTAATAAGGATGTTTCATAATTATTTTAAAATGTTTATCCCGCCCATATCAGGGCGGTGAGAATGGTTGGATACACCCTTGTTAATTGAAATGTTGCCCTTAGCTGGGCAAAATAAAACGTAAAAAACTTTGTGTGAATCCAGATCCCGCCAGGGGTTACAGCCGATATATGAACTAACCTGAGTCCCGACCCCGCTAGGGGTCACATTTCAATTAACCGGGAAGGATTCACATCATCTCAAGCCGCCCTGTTATGGGCGGAATAAAAGGTTTACAAAACGGTTTAACATAACAAACAAAGATATAGTAATGTCATCCTGAACTTGTTTCAGGACCTTCTAAGGAAGTACTTGTATAACGTCTTAGTAGGTCCTGAAACAAGTTCAGGATGACATCGGATCAACTTACGGTTCCTCAATGTCTCATTCTTTAACAACCTTCAGTACTTCACATCCTCCCGGGGTAAAGACCTGCACAAAATACATCCCCTTTTCAGCTTCACGATTGTCATCTGTTTTTCCGTCCCATTGAAAGATCTGCATGCTATTTACCGTATTACCTGATACCAGCAAACGGACCTGCTTGCCCGTAACATCAAAAATCCTGACTGAAACAGGAACAGGGTGGTTCGTCATTATCCTGATACAGAAAATATCCTTTGAAGGATTGGGATAAACAATGGCTGAATAATCATGCCGGGGATCATTATTATTATCAATATTCAGGATGAATTCAGGCGTTACAAGTTTCTTATCAGTATACAACCTGTATTCTCCGGGTTGAAGCGAAATTAATTCATGTACATCTGTAACTTCAATTGAATCCCCTGTAAAATACTCATACCAGGTCCCGGCACTCTGAAAATGCGGATCAATAGTGCCTTCAGCAATATCGGAATTCCCGATGACCGTTACATTCATCACGGGATCGTTCAGGTTAATACGCTTTAATTTTGATGACAGGTTATAGGAATAATCTGTTGTCATAAATACTTCATGATCCCGGCGAAGATCATTAAGGAATTTGTAGACCTGGTAAAGATGTTTATGATCCGTATCATAATAATCATACCATTTTAAAGGTTTTTCACCGGTTCTCCCATTATAATTAATTGAAATATCGTAGCCCAGTTCACCAAATTGCCAGATCATTTTCGGGCCCGGTATGGTAATAAAAAACAGGGCAGCCAGCTCCATCCTTTCAAGGGCAGTTATTGTATCTTTTGTATTGTAATCGTTCAGCGCTAATCCTCCGGAAAGGATTTTATACATGATGCGCTCTTCATCATGGCTTTCCATATAGGTAACCAGGTTCGGCACATCCCAGCCTCTTTCCACTGAAGTACCCCAGGATAAATTCGAGTTATAACCCCTGGCTGCATTGGCATATTCATTATTCATATTTCCCCACAACATCATCCCGTACTCAGCCAGCTCCTTTTCTTCCGTGTTATCTGCAAAATGTTCAAGAATAACACAGGCATCAGGATTGGTATTCCAGATCTGGTCGGCCATCCTTTTCAGGATATTTATTCTGGATGAATCATAAGCTCCGCCATCCCCCGGCGTATTGGTAAAACCTTTTGTAAAATCAAACCTGAAACCATCAACCTTATATTCGGTCAGCCAATAATTATTAACCCGGTCGACAAAAGCTTTGGTATCCTCACTTTCATGGTTAAAGTCATAACCCCATGAAAAGACCGGATTGGGAGAATCTACATTATACCATGGATTTTCAGGTGCCGGTTTGCCTGTTGCACTGTTAAAATATAGCTGTACAAGCGGTGATTGTCCATATGAATGATTGAGCACCATGTCCAGTATGACGGCAATCCCTCTTCCATGACAGGAATCAACGAATGCTTTGAGATCGTCCTTAGGTCCGTAATATTTATCAGGTGCAAAATAAAAGGAAGGATTATAGCCCCAGCTCAGATTCCCTTCAAATTCATTAACCGGCATCAATTCTATGGCGTTAATGCCAAGATTATCGAGGTAAGGTAGTGTATCGGTCAGCGTCCGGTAATCATGACTGGCAATGAAATCACGTATCAGCAATTCATAAATAACCAGATTGGTTTTTGGAGAAGGATTAAAATCATCATGCTGCCATTGGTATGCCGGTTGTGCTGTCTGGAATACTGAAACAATTCCCGATGTCAGACCCGCCGGGTATTCAATCAATCCGGGATAGGTTTCACTGCTGATATAAGGATCATTCCAGGGATCAAGCAGCTTGTCAGCGTAAGGATCGGCGATAAGAAGCTCTCCATCCACAAGATACTGATACCGGTATTCCTTTGCCGGTATCAATCCATTAATATTCAACCAGTACCTTTTCCCGTCGGGAGTAATCTTCATATACCCTTTTTCACGAGCCAGCCATTCCGTCATATCCCCGATAACAAATACGTATTCTTTAAATGGGGCATACAGCACGAGCGTAATTGATGTGTCGGCTGTATAGTTGATCCCATCCCGGAATCCATCGGGCAATGCCTCTACAACAGGATCCTGTCTCACATAATAAAAAAACGAATCTGCAACAAAATCCGGATAAGCATAAGCAATAACTTTTACATGGTTTTCACCCTGCGAACCTGTGATGATTGTATATGTAAGGGATGTTGAATCTCCACCTGTTTTAATGAATGCACCATTGATGAAAAGTGAAAGAGAATCAGCATATGTGGCAGAAGCATTTACAATGATGGTATCGTTTTGTTGAACAACAAGTCCATCCTTTGCCGGTGAAATCAGATTAATATTCAGCCCGGATTCAAAAACCCCGGTAAAAATATCTTTACTGCCGGTCTCTTTCCCTTCATAGTATGTAGAACCGGTATAAGGAAAATCACTCCGGAAGACAAAGGCCATGTGGGTGATCTTTTCCGTATCCGGAACACCATAATATCCCCTTATATCAGGAGTGATTTCGAGTTTGAAGTAATTTTCTGAAATTTTGGTTAATTTGGTCTCGGCCGTGTTCTGTCCCCAGTTTGTCTTGACATATTTCCAGTCGGATCCCGATGCGCTTTTATCGGTAAGCACCCCTGTATGTGCATAAACATCACCGGCATAATCCTTCAATCCCGCCGTTCCCTGTGTAGCATCAAAATAGATTGTTACCGGCTGATCAACTATTGGTAGTTCAGGATCGGTAATGATGATCTGGGCATTGGTAACAAAACCTGAAAAAAGGAGGAATGTCAATATTAATTGATTGTTCTTCATTAATTATTTTTTGAATAATGAATTTTGCTATTTACTTTTTACTCATACTCACCAAGTATCATTAAGCAAAGAGGTCCGGTTAACAACCGGACTTTTCTATATCACCCCGTGTTATTGTAACTGCCGATTGGCAATCGGCAGAACTTGTTTAATCCTTTCAGGGTTTTGGATTTGTTGTATCATCCCTTGCCCGACACTTCGTAGCGGATTATTCATATTTTGATCCCCTCCATGGATCTTAATTCTGAATCCTATAGCCTGCCTGGGAAAGGTGGGTAACCTGTTGCCCGTAGTC
>CAZRHW010000389.1:0-3787 GCA_964599785.1 uncultured Bacteroides sp.
TTATCAATACCTTCTTGAAAAATATTATGTACTTCAGGAAGATGCATCTCAAATGCATTCATTATTGTTTTTAATGACCAGATAAAAATTCCTGAATTCCAATAAAATTCACCACTCTCATAAAATACCCTGGCAAGTTCATAATCCGGTTTTTCAGTGAATGTCTTAACTTTCCTTAGATTCTTCGACTGACCCCTGGTTTTTGAATCTCCATTTACCTGGATATATCCATATCCTGTTTCGGGTCTGCTGGGCTCAATGCCAAGTGTGAGTAAGGCATCCTGATCATTTACAAATTCAAGTCCCTGTTCAACAATGTCAATAAATAACTCCTCTCTGATGATCAGATGATCCGAGGGAGCAACGACGATACATGCATCAGGATTTTTTTGTTTTATCTTAAAGCTTGCATAAGCAATACAGGGAGCAGTGTTTCTTCTTAACGGTTCAAGCAATATATTCTCTTTTTTTATCTCGGGAATCTGCTCCATCACAACCTCTCCGTAATCCGTGTTTGTTACGATCAATATGTTCTCATCCGGCATGATACTGTTAAACCTTTCATAAGTCTGGCGAATAAGCGTTTTCCCGGTACCAAGAATATCCAGGAATTGTTTGGGCCTTAATGTTCTGCTGAGAGGCCAGAACCTGCTTCCCACACCACCAGCCATGATTACACAATAATAGTTGTTAACCATAAAATGATCTTTTTAAAAACATGGAAAAAATAATTTTCAATTTAAAAAAAATTACCGGGTCGGCCATCATTTTACCAGCCTTTTTTAAACATTATACACCCCCGGAGGGATTCTAAATTATTATTACTTTTACTAATCATTAAGATATTAAACCAATGAAACTCTTTTATCATCTTGGCCGTTATTACATGTTACTTGGCAAAGTTTTTTCAAAACCGGAAAAAACAGGGATGTATTACCGGAAAACAATGGATGAAATCAATAACCTGGGAATAAATTCCATGTGGATTGTTGTCATTATTTCCGTATTTGTCGGAGCAGTTATTACGATCCAAACAGACTATAATATTGAAAATCCCCTCCTGCCGCGATACCTGATTGGTGTTGCTGTAAGGGACATGCTTTTTCTTGAATTCTCCTGTACCATGGTGGCACTTATCCTCGCAGGGAAAGTCGGATCAAGTATTTCCTCGGAATTGGGAACAATGAGAATCACCGAACAAATTGATGCACTTGAAATAATGGGAATTAATTCTGCCAGTTATCTGATTCTGCCAAAAATCATTGCCGCAGTTTTCTTTTTCCCATTTCTAACCATATTAAGCCTGATAGTTGGAATGGTTGGTGGTTTTATGGTGGCTGTTCTCACTGATATTACAAATCCACAGGAATTTATTTTTGGGCTTCAATATGTCTTTTATCCTTATTACTTCACTTATTCCCTGAAAAAGATGGTTATTTTTGCCTTTATCATCACCTCCATTTCTGCCTATCATGGGTATTATGCTGAGGGCAGTTCCCTTGAAGTAGGAAAAGCCTCAACAAGGGCCGTTGTACATAGCAGTATTGCCATCTTAATGTTTAATCTGATCCTTACAAAATTGATCCTCCAATGATTGAAGTCAGAAATGTCTCTAAATCCTTTGCCGGTGTTCGTGTCCTCGACGACATCTCCGTAACATTTGAAAAGGGTGTGACTAATCTTGTGATCGGGAAAAGTGGTTCCGGTAAAACTGTTCTTCTCAAATCCATTGTAGGACTGCATGATATTGATGAAGGAGAGATCCTGTATGATGGCCGCCTGTTCAATAAAATGAATTTCAAAGAGAAAAAAGAGATAAGGAAAGAAATCGGTATGCTGTTCCAGGGAGCAGCACTTTTTGATTCAGCTACAGTGGAAGAAAATGTGATGTATCCTCTGGATATGTTTACCAATCTCAGCTTTGAAGAAAAATTTAAACGGGTGAATTTTTGCCTCGAAAAAGTAAATATGACAGGATCCAATAAACTTTTCCCTTCAGAACTGAGCGGGGGCATGAGAAAAAGGGTTGGTATCGCCCGTGCCATATCCTTAAATCCAAAATATCTGTTCTGTGATGAGCCCAATTCAGGACTCGATCCACAAACAGCCATCCTGATTGATAACCTCATTAAAGAAATCACCCGGGAATTTAATACAACCACTATCGTAAATACCCATGATATGAACTCAGTCATGGAAAATGGCGATAAGGTTATTTTTATCTACGAGGGAATTAAATGCTGGGAAGGTTCGAAATATGATATTCTTACAACAAAAAATGAATACCTTAATGATTTTGTCTTTGCTAATACCCTGGCTAAACAAATCAAGATAAAAACCACAAAAAATAATCCATAGATACATATTTAATGAAAAATCTACATTTTGAGACAAAACAAATCCATTCAGGTCATTTTCACGATGAATTTGGGAGTGTGACAGTGCCAATTTATCAAACCTCAACATTTCGTTTTAAAGATGCTGAGCATGGTGCAGCATGTTTCGCCGGTGACGAAAAAGGATACATTTATACCCGAATCGCTAATCCCACAATCAGGGCTCTGGAAGAAAATATGGCCAATCTGGAGGGGGGATATGGAGGTATCGCCACCAGTTCAGGCCTGGCTGCAGCAACAACTATATATATGGCACTCCTTGGACAGGGTCATCATATCATCAGCACCGATGCAATATACGGACCAGCACGTGGGGTCATTGAAAAACACTTTTCCCGCTTTGGCGTAAATTATTCTTACATCAACACATCTGACACAAAAAATATCCTCGAAGTTATCCGTCCCGATTCAAAGGTACTGTATATCGAAACCCCGGCCAATCCTACCATGAACCTTACTGATTTGCGTGCATGTTCTGAAATTGCAAAGCAAAATGATCTGATCCTTGTGGTGGATAATACTTTCTGTAGTCCCTATTTACAAAATCCCCTTGCATTGGGTGCTGATGTTGTTTTTCATTCTGTAACAAAATTTATTAACGGTCATGCAGATGTAGTAGGAGGTATCATAGTTACAAAATCAGAAGAATTATATAACAGGATCAGGCCACTCATGATAACCATGGGCTGTTGCATGGATCCACACCAGGCCTTTCTGGTTCTCCGGGGTATAAAAACCCTTTCCCTCCGTGTCGACAGAGCACAACAAAATGCTATGGAAATTGCACAGTTCCTTGTTAACCACCCAAAGATCTCCTGGATAAAATACCCCGGATTGCCTTCCCATCCCCAGCATAAACTGGCAAAACAACAAATGAAAGGATTCGGTTCAATGATTAGCTTTGGACTGAAAGGTGGATATGAAGCAGGTAAGAAACTGATGAATGCTGTCAGACTTTCAACGCTTGCTGTTTCACTTGGTGGTGTTGAAACGCTTATCCAGCACCCCGCTTCAATGACACATGCTGGTGTTCCTCCAAATGAAAAGCTGAAAGCAGGTATTACAGATGATCTGGTCAGATATTCTGTCGGAATTGAAAATATAAATGATTTGAAAGAAGATCTGGGACAAGCATTAGGTACTGTCTGAACATATTAAAAACGTGATAAAGGTGGGTAAATTCCATGAACTTCCCGGTGGAGAAGAAAACCAGATCATATTAAAATAAAAAAGCGGCCGGTGCCGCTTTTTTTATTCTACCTCTTCATAATCAACATACTCTCCATCGTCTTTATCGAAATACTTTTTCTTTTTCCCCGACCCTGATACAGTCGTATCATTCTGATTAGATTTTTTATTGCCTCCAAAAAAAAAGGGAATAATAAACCTGT
>CAZRHW010000390.1:0-2330 GCA_964599785.1 uncultured Bacteroides sp.
ACCTGTTCTTACAGGTATTTTAACTACTTTACCCGGCATGGGTGAGGAAATAACGCTTCCTTCATCAACCAGCAAATTTTGATTCCGGTTCATCAAATACCGGGCCTCTGCATCTATTATTTCCAGATCAAAATAATGATCCAGGGTACTGATACGGGATTTTTTACGGTTCTCACCCTCAAGGATTTCAACGTTATATGATTTTCCGTTATACAGGATAGAATAAACGCCATCTTCAACCATCAAAATATCAAGCTTGTATAACTTTCCGTCGACAAGGATCTCAATTGAATGATCATCCTTATTGACCAGTTCTACCTTTACTGTGCGATCATCCAAGCGAACTTCCAGAGACATGATCTGTTATTATTATACAATTCAAATCCTGATAACGGCCTTTTTCCTGCCATAAGCTTTCCAGGCCGAGTTACCATTTCCGTTATTGATTAATGCCAAAGGCTGGATTCTTTGAAGATTTTGCATGTAGTCAAAAATAGCCGCTATCAGCGCTATGTCCTCATATTCCGTCTGATAATCTTTATCTTTTGACATCAGGATATCTTTGTTGTTTTCTATGAAATGTGTGTCATACTCACCGCGAATAAAATCGGGTGTATCCATAATCCTTTTAAGAAAGCTGATCGATGTAAGAATCCCGGTAATCCGGTATTCATAAAGAGCCCGCTTCATCCTTTCAATGGCTTCCTTCCGGTTTATTCCCCAGGTTATCAGTTTTGCTATAAGAGGATCATAATATATGGGAATAACATAACCTTCGTAAACATATCCGTCAATTCTGACACCCAGTCCTGATGGCTGTGTCATGTGCTGAATCAGTCCCGGGCTTGGCATAAAATTATTCTCCGCATCTTCAGCATAAATTCTGCATTCTATTGAATGTCCTGTTTGTTTAATGCCTGACTGCTGCAGACTGAGTTTCCCGCCATTGGCAATCCTGATCTGCTCCTTTACCAGGTCGACACCAACTACCCATTCGGTAACCGGATGTTCAACCTGAAGCCTTGTATTCATCTCGAGGAAGTAGTAATTCCTGTTTTTATCTACGAGAAATTCAACGGTTCCTGCACCTACATAGTTTGCAGCACGGGCAGCTGCAACAGCATCCTTTCCCATTCTTTCCCTGAGGTTATCAGTTACAAAAGGAGAAGGTGTTTCTTCAACAACCTTCTGATGCCGCCGCTGAACGGAACACTCCCTTTCATAAAGATGTATAACATTGCCATGTTGATCTGCGAGAATCTGAAATTCAATGTGATGAGGGGATTCGATATATTTTTCAATGTACACAGAATCATTGCCAAAAGCAGAAAGGGCTTCTGATTTTGCAGCCCTGAGTGCTGCCATCATATCTCCCTCATTCAGCACAAGCCGCATTCCTTTGCCTCCACCCCCGGCTGATGCTTTGATCATAACTGGCAGACCAATTTCTCTGATGAAACTGAGTGCAACTTTTTCATCCCGGATACCTTCCTTTGTGCCCGGTACCACAGGAACTCCTGCATTCATCATTTTTTCCCTGGCTGTTATTTTATCACCCATCGCTGATATGGAGTGTTCGGAAGGACCGATAAAAGTTATTCCTTCTGAAGAACAACGGCGGGCAAATTCGGCATTTTCAGAAAGAAAACCATATCCGGGGTGTATTGCATCTGCACCGGATTGCCTGGCTGTTTGTATAATCCTGTCGATATTGAGGTAACTTTCACTGGATGGAGAGGGGCCAATGTGATAGGCTTCATCAGCATACCTCACATGGAAAGAAGTCCTGTCTGCATCAGAAAATACTGCAACCGTCTTTATCCCCATCTCCCTGCAAGATCTCATCACCCTGACAGCTATTTCACCCCTGTTGGCGATAAGTATTTTTTTTATCATAACAGGAATTTAGTTACATAATAATAGGCAAAGATTAGAAAAAAAAATGAATTGGGCATAAGAGAAATCTGTTTTTGATATGGTAATAACATTAAATATTGGAATAAGTTCCAGTATAACAATATATTATTTTTTAATTAAATTATTTATAATTTCAGAATAAAACATGATAAAATCTTATTTTAGCAATATTTTGAATTGAATTTATCTATTTAGTAAATTTGTCGCCTGTTGTTTGACCCGGATTTCTATGTAATTGAATGATAGATCACTTTTAAAAACCAAGCTTTAAACCACATTTGCAAATATTTATTATCAATATGTTATGTGAATAAAGTGAAGATGATGATATTTACGTGATCTTAGTCGCACTTGTATTACACATATTAATTTCAGAAAAAGTGTTAATAAAAAAGATTGTTTACGGGTTATTT
>CAZRHW010000390.1:2340-3786 GCA_964599785.1 uncultured Bacteroides sp.
TCCTGGCCATTATATCTGTTACAAAAGAGGCTTTGGGCAATAAGGATTTTCCGTTAATCACTGAGGATAGCCTGGCAGGAAAGAGGGGATTATTTGATGGGGATGATTATCTGGAAATGATGATCATAACAAACATAGATTCATTGTTAAATGATATTGGCGACAATCCTTCATATCACCATGCCGCTATACGTTATAAGGATACAGATGGGATATGGGTGGAAATAGCAGCTGAAATCCGGGTACGTGGAAATTTCAGAAAACAGACCAGGAATTGTGATTTCCCTCCCTTAAAGTTGAAATTTGAGAAAGAAGACCGCCGGAACACGGTCTTTGAGGGTACAAAAAGTATTAAGATAGTAACTCATTGTCAAACAAATATTCCTGAATTTGAGCAGTATGTTCTCCAGGAATACCTCATTTACAGATTGTATAATTTATTATCCGAATTTAGCTATAAGGTAAGGTTAATAAAGGTCACTTATCTGGATAAAAATAATCCGGCTTACCAGGTTGAGAAGTTTGCTTTTATTTTCGAAGAAGAAGAAGAAATGAAGGAGAGATTGAATGGGAACCTGTTGGAAATTGAAAGTGTTGATCCTGATAAGGTGGATCGGGATTATTACCTCCTGGTTGCCTTTTTTGAATATTTGATCATAAATACCGACTGGTCACTTCCCATATTACACAATATTGAGCTTTTATCCCTTGATTATTTTAAACCGCCTGTCCCTGTACCTTATGATTTTGACTGGTCGGGTTTTATTAATATCCCTTATGAAGTTCCAACAGTCAATGGATTAAAAACAAGAGAACCTGAAAGAATTTATAAAGGGCCATGTGTGAAAAACAGGGATCTGAAAAAAGTTGCCAGGTTTTTTCAATCGAAAAGGCAGGAGATATTTGACCTGTACTACAATTTCCCATACCTTGATTCAGAATATAAAGCTGAAACATTCAATAATATCCATATATTCTACGAAATCCTGGAGGATAAATATATATTCCGTGCGGTATTTGTTGAGCAATGTCTCAATTAGAACAGAGCTTTTTTATTCCTCTTTTTTATCAACATCACCTGTCCATTTGACCAATGGTTATTATTATTAAGTTTTTGTATGTATTAGTGAGATAAATGACCTGAATGTATCTGCGAAGGAATCTGATTTCATTAAGTTTAAACAATCATCGCTCATCGTCGTTTTTCCACCTAAGTAACACTGATTCAGCTAAATGCGATACGTTTTTTTTGAATACTGTAAGGTTTTGTTAAAAACCCCGGTTTTGATTTGATGAAAAAGGACATACATTTGCGACGATTTTTCAGAAGCTTATTCTGATTGAATCTAAATAAGATGAAAATTAAATTCATACTTGTCCAGGCCCTGCTGGTCCTGGTTTTCTTTTTTTGGGAGATTGGCTTGATTATTTCCGGGAAGGGGGCTG
>CAZRHW010000391.1:0-3771 GCA_964599785.1 uncultured Bacteroides sp.
GGCGTAAATATGATATTCTGTGAAGCAAAAACAGAGGTCCGAGTGGTGAATGCATTTGCATAGATGATCTGCTTGTCATTGTTAAACGCTTTTCTTATCCTGTTTTCCACCAAAGGGTGAGTAATGGAAGCATCTGTACCCAGCACGAAAATGGTGTCTGCTTTTTCAATCTCTTCAATCGCGGGGGGAGAATGAACCGAATAATGTGCATGCAGCTGACCCGGTATTTCCCTGTCGGAATAGGATGAGAAAAGGTCAACATTATTGGACCTCATAACTTTCCGGGAGAATTTCTGAAATATATAGTTGTCTTCAATAGTATCATGTGCAGAGCAGATCATTCCGAACTGGTTCCCCCTGTATTTCTCTAGATTGCTAGATGTAAATTTTATGGCTTCATCCCAACTCACTTCCACCCATTTATCTTTCTTCCTGATGAGTGGAGCGCTGATCCTTGATGGATGGTAATTGATATCGGCAGGTATAAATTTCCCACGCAGACATATCTGTGGTGGATTTGTTCTGGCTCCGGGTCCTGGTCCAATATTCACAACCTTTTTTCCCCTGGTATTGATATTTATCCTGCATCCCACAGAACATAATATACAGGTTGATTCCGTAGCCTTATCAGGCAGTCCTGCCCATTTCCCCATTTTTTCAGAGATTGAGCCGGTGGGACAAACATCCACACATGCACCGCAGAATTCACAACCTGCATCTTTCTGGGATTCGTAAAAAGCTGTTCCGACAATGGTGGTATTGCCCCGCTGGATGAAAGCCAGAACCTGGCTGTTCCTTTCTTCATTGCAGATCCTCACACAACGTCCGCAGAGTATACAGAGATTATAATCGAGATCGTAGAAGGGATTGTTTTTTTCGGGGGGGATGCCTCTATAATATACAGGATATTTTATCTCTTTTAATCCGAGATAATCAACCAGAACCTGTAATTCACAATCTCCGTTACTAGTACAAAAATTACATCCGGTAATGGTACTCACTTTTCTGGTCGTATGCATAAAGTCTGTACAGTCTTCTTTATCCTTGCAAACCAGGCAGGTATAAGGATGTTCTGACAGAATGAGCTCAAGTATTTCACGCCTCAGCGTCTGCAGTTCAGGTGTTTTTGTCCTGATTTCCATATCCTGTTCGAGGGGAGTTGTACAGGCGGTCGGAAATCCTTTCATGTTTTTTACATCAACTAAACACAGGCGGCAACCACCAAATGCTTTCAGGTTATCGAGGTAGCATAGTGCGGGGATATAAATATTGGCTTGCCTTGCAGCCTGGAGAATTGACAGACCTTTCCTGATCCGGATCTTCTTTCCATCTATGGTGGCTGTGATATAGTTGCTTTTTCTGTTCATCAGTTGTTTTTATACAATCCTGATTTTTCATTCAATGACGATGGCATCACCTGCAATGGCATCGAACCGGCAGATCTCATAACAAGCCCTGCATTTAATGCATTTGGACGGATCCAGAAAGTGCGGTTCACTTCTTGGTCCGGTAATGGCCCCTGTCGGGCAAACATCCACACATCGCTGGCAGCCTGTGCATTTATCCTTAATAACCCTGTATTCGACAAGGTCGCGGCAAACGGCTGCCGGGCAGCGATGATCCGCGACATGTGTATCATATTCGTGTTTAAAATATTGAAGTGTGGTCAGTACAGGATTGGGTGCGGTTTGTCCGAGTCCGCAAAGGGAACCGTGTTTTACCGTATGGGCAATTTCTTCAAGTAACTTAATATCATCCTGATCAGATTCACCCCGTGTAATTTTTTCCAGGATCTCGACCATTCGTTTTGTTCCGATACGGCATGGGGCACATTTCCCGCAACTTTCCTTGCTGGTAAAATTGAGAAAATATTTTGCCACATCAACCATACATGTATCTTCATCCATCACAATCAGTCCGCCTGATCCCATGATCGATCCTGCACCCGTAAGCGATTCATAATCAACAGTAAGATCGAGGAAATCTTTTGACAGGCATCCTCCTGAGGGTCCTCCGGTCTGGACAGCCTTAAATTCTTTCCTTGTTCCGCCGCCGATGTCGAAAATAATCTGCCGTAGTGTAGTGCCCATGGGTACTTCAATTAATCCGGTCCTGCGCACTTTCCCTACAAGGGCAAATGTTTTGGTTCCTTTACTCTTTTCAGAGCCGTAACCGGCAAACCATTTACCTCCTTCACGCATGATATTCGGAACAGTAGCAAGGGTTTCCACATTATTAATGTTGGTAGGATAACCGTTCAACCCGGAGCTTGCAGGGTAGGGAGGCCTGCTGCGGGGCATACCACGCTGGCCTTCTATGGAGGCGATCAGTGCCGTTTCCTCACCACATACAAATGCTCCTGCACCTTCTTTGATACGGATATCAAACGAGAATCCGCTGTTCAGAATATTTTTTCCTAAAAGGTTATTGTTATGAAGCTGTTGAATAGCAAGCTTCAGCCGTTCAATAGCCAGCGGATATTCTGCCCTGATATATATAAAACCCTCATGAGCCTGAAGGGCATAGGCTGCAATGATCATCCCTTCAAGGAGGGAAAAGGGATCACCTTCCATCAGGGACCGGTTCATGAATGCTCCCGGGTCACCTTCATCGGCATTACAGATGAGGTATTTTTTATTCGCTTTATTGTCGTGACACAATTGCCACTTTTTCCATGTAGGGAATCCTGCTCCACCTCTGCCTCGTAAACCGGCCACTTTAATCTCTTCTATAACATCTTCAGAACTTAGATCTAAGGCTTTTATCAAACCTGAAAAACCGTCTCTCGCAATGTAATGATGAATTTTTTCCGGATCAATGATCCCACAATTCCTGAGTACAATACGTTTCTGGTGTTTTAGCATGGGCTGTTCCCAGAACGGTTTAACTCCATCAACGGATTGGTCACTTTGTGCCAGGTGACCCAGTGGCTTCATACCGTTTTTTCCATTGAACAGGTATCCGGGTATCAGCTTTGCCAATCTTTGTTCATCGACATTGTTAAAGCTCATCCGTGGAGAGCCTGGTTTCTGGATATCCACCAGGGGTTCAAGATAGCATGGGCCGATACATCCGACTTTGAGTACACGGGCTTTGATCTTTTTTTCTGACAGGATTTTATTTGTGGTTTTCCATACTTCTCCGGCTCCTGAAGCTATCCCGCAACTACCCATGCCTATATAAATAACCGGCTCGGAAGGGTGCTGCAACGCTTCCCATTCATCGATAGCTCTTTGCTGAAGAGTCAGGAAATCATTCATATTTATTCAATATATCCCTGAGTTTAATAACCGACATGTTGCTGTAGATGATGTCATCTACCATAATGACAGGGGCCAGGGCACAGCATCCCAGGCAGGCAACCCTTTCCAGGTCAAATCTTCCATCTTCAGTGGTTTCGTTGGGTGAGATTCCAATCTCGGATTTGAGTGCATTTAACAGGAAATCACCACCCTGCACATGACAGGCAGTTCCAAGGCATATCTTAATGGAATGCCTTCCGGGAGGATTGAATTTGAACTGCGAATAAAATGAAGCCACACCAAAAATCTGACTCCGGGAAATCCACAGGTAACCGGATATCTGCTCCACCGCACCGGGTGTAATATATCCCTCTTTTTTTTGAACATTTTGTAAAATCGGGATCAGGCTGCTTTTATCCCTTGGTTCATATTTATTGAGGATCTCATGTATGGAATCGGCCATAAAATAAAGTAAAAAGTAAAAAGTAAAAAGTAAAAAGTAAAAAGTAAAAAGTAAAAAGTAAAAAGT
>CAZRHW010000392.1:0-3755 GCA_964599785.1 uncultured Bacteroides sp.
CATAACCGGCCGGAAACTGTCAAAGCACACACCCATCACCCACTCATACTAATACACTAATAAACTAATTTACCCATTCACTGATTAGCCTTCTTCCTCAAACCGAATACCATTTTTTACAAATCCACATCCTCAACCCGCACCAAACCGGGAACCAGGAACCAGCAACCATACTATTCCAGCCTCAGCGAATCTGCCGGATTTATGAGGCCTGCCTTAATAGTACTATAACTAACTGTAATCAAGGTTATAATGATTGCCAGCAAGCCGGTACCAATAAACATCCAGGGATCAATTTTAGCGGGATAGGCATAATCCTGCAGCCAGTTTTTCATATAATAATAAGCTCCTATAAATGCAGGGATCATGGAGATCAGGACAAGAAATAAAAACTCCCTGCTGATCAACCTGACAATTCTTTCAATGCTGGCACCACATACTTTTCTTATCCCCACCTCTTTGGTACGTTGCTCAACGGTAAAGGAAGCCAGTCCAAAGATTCCGAGACAGGCTATGATAATAATCAAAATTGAAAAATATGTAAATATTGCACCTCTTTTTTCATCTGATCTGAATTGTTGTGCATAATCATCCGAAAGGAAAGTATAATGGAACGGGCGGTCAGTAAATATCTCTGACCATTTGCTTTCAATATACTGAAGGGTTTCCTGTACATTCTGATCTTTAATTTTCACACTGGCATAATAACCGTTCTCCCTTAACAGGAGCATCAGCGTTTCTACAGGGCTGTACAGACCCAGCTGATGGAAATCCTTCATGACTCCGACGACACGGTAAGGTTCACTGTTCTGATCCCCTCCGACAAATGCCACTTTTTTCCCCAACGGCTCATCCCAGTTAAAACGTTGTGCCATCGTTTCATTGATGATCACACCGGTTGTTGTATCCGATATAAAGTCCCTTGAGAAATCCCGTCCCTGAATCATTTCGATCCCCATCGTTTCGACAAAATCATAATCGACACCATACAGGTTGACACCCCGCTCCTGCATACCTTCCGATGTTTCAACCTGCATCAGTATCTTTCCCGTACCATCACCGATTTTATTGTTGGCACTCGATACATTAATGATATCAGGATTCCCGAGGAGAGCATTACGGAATACCGGATACTGACGCATCATCTGCCGGTTTTCCAGTTCAATAATAACCACATTTTTCGGATCAAATCCCAGCTCCATACCCTTCATATAATTAAGCTGTTTGAATATAACCCAGGTGTTGATGATCAATGCCAGTGATATGGCAAATTGCAGGACAACAAGGATTTTTCTTACAAGAAAATTTGATTTGCCGGCCCCTATTTCCTGTTTGAAAACGGATACCGGGTTGAACCGGGATAAATAGAAAGAGGGATAACTGCCACCGATGATCCCCACGAAAATAATGATTGCCACAAGGGTAAGGATTACCTGGGTATTCAATAAATAATGGATATCAAACAGCTTTCCTGTTATCTGATTAAATGAAGGTATGAGTATAATCACAATAATAATACTGATTATCAATGCAATCAATGTGAGTATGACCGATTCACTTAGAAATTGCAGGATTAACGGCCAGCGCTGGGATCCCACTACCTTTCTCAATCCTACTTCCCTGGCCCGGTGTGTTGACTGGGAAGTTGCAAGATTCATATAGTTGATGCTGGCAATTAACAACATAAAAAAAGCTACAATGGAAAATATATAAACATATGTAATATCACCGCTCCGTCCTGTACCTCCTTCTGCTTTAGATGTTAAATAAATATCCGTCAAAGGTTCCAGCAAATATTCAATACTGATATTATACTGCAAGAAAATCTCTGCCATGTATTTATCGTACATCTCCTTCATCTTATCCTGTAATGCCATCCAATCCGTACCTTTTGCCAGCAACAGGTAAGTATATACCCCGAAATTGCCCCAACTGCCGATTTCGTCATCGGCAGGAAGGGTGGTCCGGGAAACAAGTGCTGAAAATGTTATATGAGAATTATTTGGCACATCCTCCATGACACCAGTAATCTCAAAACTTTGTCCCCTGCCTACCTCGATTGTTTTTCCAAAAGGATCTTCACCCCCGAAATATTTTTTTTCAAAAGATTCGGTTACAACCATTGTATTGGGTCTTGTTAAAACAGTGGCAGGATCTCCCTTCAGAAGATTAAAACTAAATACATTGAATACAGAACTGTCAGCATAGTGAACATCTTCATCATACAACTTGATGTCATTATATACAAATAATTGTCTTCCAAATGGATAGATCCTGGCAAATTCTTCTATTTCCGGGTAGTCTTCCCGTGCCTGGTGAGCAAAAGGAATCTGTGCAACTCCCCAGGTAAACTCATCATCCGTTTCTTTAATATGTGAGATAACCCGGACTATACGATCCTTATTTTTATGAAACTGATCATAACTCAGATCATCAAAGACATATAACAACAGGAACAAACTGCTGACAATGCCAATCGTGAGACCGAGAACAATAATGAAACTGTAGCCCAATTCCTTCCTGATTTTCCGGATAGCTACTTTAAGGATGTTTTTAAACATTTTAGGTGGTTTTAAAAGATTAAACAGATGTGGGTGTTAAAAAATCAAAATAACCTGTTGTTGGACTGTCACAATTAAGTAGAGCCGCACCGTGGTACGGTTCTGTATATATTTAATTCTAAAATCTCCGGTTTAATCTCATAAGATATTAAAATAGTTAATAAATACAATTCACATGCCATTTAAAACATTTAATTAATAATCAATTAATTAATAAGAAATTGAATGCATGGCAAAGCAATTTTTGTGTACCAATATAGAACATAATGTGTACGTAAGAGAACATTGAGCTGGTATAATAAGATTAAACTCGAAATGTCGAAATCCGGACAATTTCTTGAGCTATGCGAAAGAAATTTTCCATGAGCGGGTTGTGTGTTTGCTTTGTGTATAGCGAATAAATTCGAAATAAACCCGAAACAGTGAAAAACGAAAATCGAAACTTGCCTGCCAGGCAAGCAGGGAGTCTAAAAGTGTTCCAAATGTTTGATGGTTTGAAACAGTGACGAGATCCCTCCTTGCTTCGCTCGTCGGGATGACTTGTTTCTTTCTATGTTATTGAAAATCTGATAACCATAACACGCAACACCATATACTCACACAAACCTGTAACCTGTAACTTGCCTGCCCGACTGGGACAGGCGGGCAACCTGTAACCTTTCATTGCCTTAGCCTTCTTTCTTCTTGCGACCATTGCGGCCCTGATACCATTGCTACTATTGCGACCTTTCTCAGCTTTTGCCTTCTTTTCTAAACTGACAACTGAAAATTTACTACAATTGCTCAAAAAAACCTTTTACTGAATTAACATACTTCTCAAATCTGATCCTGCCCTCTTTTGTAAGCCTTATGGTAGTTCGCGGTCTTTTACCGGCAAATGATTTAATCACTTCAATAACAGAAGCCGCTTCAAGTTTATTGAGGTGACTTGACAAATTGCCCTGGGTGAGTCCGGTCTGGTTCATGATAAATAAAAAGTCAGCATTTTCAACCACATATAAAAGTGATAAAACCGCAATCCTGGCTGGTTCATGAATAAGTCTGTCAACCTCCAGGATCTGACTGATATCATGGTTAGCTATGTTCTTCTTCATCATGCCAGGGTAAATCTGGTTTTGGATAATCTTTCAGGAATCTGAGGAGTAATATCAATCCTGTTGCTAACAGAAAAATACCGGTTAAACCAAATGATAA
>CAZRHW010000393.1:0-3755 GCA_964599785.1 uncultured Bacteroides sp.
GCAGGCACCGCAGTCGGGACGACATTTCATGAAGAAATTTGAAATTTAAAATTTAAAATTAGAAATTAAAGATAAAAGATTAATAATTACACCACTATTCAATCAGTCCAGGTATATTCAACCGGAGATGCATATTCCAGACGATTTCTGATCCGGATCATTACAATAATTTTTACCTGAATAAAATGAATTTTAATATAAACCACAAAGTAACACAAAGGGATTGCACAAAGTAACACAAAGGGATTTAATTATTACCTTAGAGTTCCTTTGTGATGACCTTTGTGTACCTTTGTGGTTAAAGGTGATATCCAGCATATTATTTAATAACTAAAGAAACTTCATTATGAAAAAGTACTCTTTCCTGTTTCTTCTTTTTTTTACAGCCTGCCAGCAGCCCAAACAAAAAACCACTGAAGATGAATGGATCCAGTTGTTCAATGGCAGGGATCTGACCGGATGGGATATTAAAATATCCGGTTATGAGCTAAACAACAATTTCAACAACACCTTCAGGGTGGAAGATAGTCTGCTGAAGGTATGTTATGATGAATATACCGGATTTAAAGGGGAATATGGGCACCTGTTTTACAAGGATAAATTTTCTCATTATATCCTGAGGGTAGAATACCGTTTTGTCGGCGAACAGGTTCCCGGCGGTGAGGAATGGGCATTCAAGAACAGCGGGGCTATGTTCCATGCCCAGTCGGCAGAGAGCATGGGGCTGGACCAGGATTTCCCGGTTTGCCTGGAAGCCCAGTTCCTTGGTGGTTCCGAAGAGGGTGAACGGCCAACTGCAAACCTGTGCACACCAGGAACCAATGTGTATATCTGTGATACCCTTGTCACACAACACTGCATCAGTTCGACCTCTAAAACCTACCGTGGTGAAGAATGGGTAACGGTTGAAATACATGTTTTTGGTGATTCGATTATTTACCATATCGTTGAGGGAGATACGGTGCTTACCTATACAAAGCCACAAATTGGCGGTGGGAATATTCCGGAAGGTTATCCGATTCCGGTGGGCACCCCTGTGAAAGAAGGATACATAGCCCTGCAGGCAGAAAGCCATCCTGTTCAATTCAGGAAGGTGGAGTTGCTGAATCTGGAGGAGAAATAATAAATCTGGTCACAGAGGGCCACAGAGATTTAAGAGGACCACAGAGGGAATTTCTCTGTGAAACTCACTTTCCTCTGTGGCTCTCTGTGACCTTAAATTCTGTTTTATGAACAGTCTGTTTGATAGATTACAGGAAATAACCGGTCTGTCATCCGGGTTTCAAAAGAAACTGATCGGATCACTGGTTATTGTTCTGATATTATGGATCATCAGGTTTCTAATCATCAGGATTGTCTGGCGCAGAACCGAAATTATCCGCATAAGGTACCAGTGGAGAAGGACAACAAACTATTTTTTTGTTGTTTTTGTATTATTGTTTTTTGGTGCTATCTGGTTAAAAGAATTCAAGTCAATAGGAACTTTCCTGGGATTACTAACTGCTGGTATTGCCATTGCCCTTAAGGATCCATTAACCAATATGGCCGGGTGGCTGTTTATTCTTGCCAGAAAACCATTTAAAATAGGTGACAGGATTGAGATTGATAAACTGGCAGGCGATGTTATTGATATCCATATCTTCAGATTTACCATCCTGGAACTCGGAAACTGGGTTAATGCCGACCAGACGACAGGCAGGATAATCCATATTCCAAATGGGAAAATCTTTACCCAACCGGTGGCCAACTACCATGCCGGTTTTAATTACATATGGAATGAAATTCCTGTTCTTATCACATTTGAAAGTAACTGGCAGAAAGCAAAAAAAATTCTGCTTGATATTGTCAATGAAAAAGCTGAGAAACTGACCGATGTCATGCAAAAGGAGATCAAGGAAGCAAGCAGGAAATTCATGATCCATTATAATATTTTAACGCCAACAGTTTACACAACTGTGAAAGACTGTGGAGTCATGCTGACTATCCGTTATTTATGCCAGCCCCGAAACCGTCGGGGAGGTGAAGAGAAGATTTGGGAAAATATCCTGCATGAATTTAACCAATGTGCCGATATTGATTTTGCCTATCCTACACAACGTTTCTATAATAATCTGACAGAAGGAAAGCCGGAGATAGGATCCAGGAATTCAGATAAAGATTGATGAAATGGGATGATTAGCTTGAAATCCGAAACTTGAAAGCCGGACAATTTCCGGAGTGAAGCGAAAGAAATTTTCCATGAGCGGGTTGTGCGTTTGCCTTGTGTGTGGCGAATAAATCCGAAACAAACCTCACAAACCAAACCTGCCTGGCTGAGACATCACAGACTCATTGAGCTTCTCAACGGAAACCTTCAATACCAAAAAATTATTCTTCCGATTTATTTTCATAGCTCTTGAGCGAGATAGAATAGTCGGGATTGACAATAAAAGTAAATTCTTTCATCTCGTTTGGAATAACGGCCTTTTTATCCGGGAAAGTCCTGTCCAACTCATTTATTTCTTCTCTTGTCTCACGCAGTGGCAGATCTAAATAAACAAGAGTTTGAATCAGATTTTTAAATTCAATAGTGTAATGAAAAACGGTGTAATATGTAGTTTCATCACGATCACGTGTGAACCCTCTATCATCGTATGTACCTTCAGGATGGTATTCTTTCTCTATCTGCTGGAATCGCCTTATGACAACTCCTTTTAAAGTGTCCTGAGGAGAGACTTTTTCTAAAAGTGCACTTCTCAGGTTTTCCTGATCGGATTCATAAAGGTCACTATAATGATTCATGAGTCTTTTTACGGATATAGCACTTAGACCTAAAATGAGAACTATTACGAATATGACTATCATCAGTACTTTACCTAACGGCAAACCTACGATTTTGGAAAACTGAGTAAGCATGAAATGATGGGATAATTCCTTATGCAAATTTTTCATACTGATATATTCTTTTGCCAGGGCATATAACATTAAATACAAAACAACCAGCAGAAGGGCGCTGATAAATAGTATCAACAGATTCATGGGCAGTTTTAACAGATCGGTGTTTTGATAGTAGTTAGAAGAGTTTGGTTTATATAATAATACAACCTCGAAAGTCTCTGTAAATTTATCGGCTGGAAAGGGAGGATTTAAGTGTTCATAAGTAACGTAGGTTCGCTGGGAGGGATCATACAATTTGGCTTCAAGCCCGGCATCACGATACCCTAACAATCCCCCTACATGATATTTCTTCATCTTAAAAACCTGCCTGGGTACTTTGAAAAAAATAAAAAATAACATAAAGAAGATTATTAAATATAGCAACATCCCTACAAGAGGTAACAACACAACCGGCTTAGATACTTTGGCCCGAAAACTCCAGGCCATGGCAGAAAACATGTTGATGTCCGAAAGCCTGGAAAACAACTTTAATATATAATAAAAGGATACAGCCAGCAGGCCCAGGAAGAGTATTACCCGAAAAATAATCATGCCAGAAAATAGCGTTATGCAGAATGTAATAAATATATATTTCTTAAAAAATCTATTGTTAATATGAATAGTTTTTCATTGAAGCCTTTAATCCTTTTAGTCTTAGCCTTAGCCTTAACTTCAGCCAAAGCCTTCTTTGAGAACCAAGAACTATTCTTCCTTAGCCTCAGCCTAAGCCTAAGCCTTCTTTGAGAACAAGGAACCAATTCCATACCCTGCCCCAAACTCCATTCCCACCAGGAACCAGGAACCGGGAACCAGGAACCAGGAACCGGGAACCAGGAACC
>CAZRHW010000394.1:0-3753 GCA_964599785.1 uncultured Bacteroides sp.
CCATGTTATGATACACCCTCAAGTATGAATATATATCAGCAGATACTCGAGAAATACTGGGGATTTAAAGAGTTCCGGCCGTTGCAGGATGAGATCATTAAATCCGTTGCTGCCGGCCGGGATACACTTGGACTGATGCCTACCGGCGGGGGTAAGTCGGTAACGTTTCAGGTTCCTGCTCTGGTAAAAGAGGGGATATGCCTCGTGATCACTCCCCTCATTGCACTGATGAAAGACCAGGTTGAAAAACTCAACCAGCGCAGCATCAGGGCCATTGCCGTCCATTCGGGCATGTCACGCGATGAGATCGATATAGCACTGGATAATGCGATATATGGGAATTATAAGTTTCTCTATATTTCACCTGAACGGATCGGAACTGAAATTTTCAGGGTCAGGCTGGAAAAGATGAACGTAAACCTGATTGCTGTAGATGAAGCACATTGTATTTCACAATGGGGATATGATTTCCGGCCTTCATACTTACGCATTATTGAATTGCGTGAGTATCTTCCTGATGTTCCATTACTTGCCATTACCGCTACGGCCACCCCTGATGTTGTGGATGATATACAGGATAAACTTAAATTCAGACAAAAAAATGTACTCAGGATCACATTCGAGAGGAAAAACCTGATTTACACGGTGAGGGAGACCGAGCATAAACAGAAATATATCCTGCGGCTTGTGGGAAAGCTGAAGGGCAGTGGTATTATCTATGTACGGAGCCGCAAAAATACCAGGGAATTGTCGCTGTATCTTCAGCAAAACGGAATATCCTGTGATTATTATCATGCCGGGCTGACCCATCCGGTCAGGAACAGGAAACATAATGAATGGATGACCGGAAAGATCAGGATCATGATTGCAACAAATGCTTTTGGAATGGGTATTGATAAAGCTGACGTCCGTTTTGTGATCCATCCGGATCTTCCTGATTCTCTTGAAGAATATTTTCAGGAAGCCGGCCGGGCCGGAAGGGATCAAAAAACTGCACATGCCATCCTTTTATATAATGAGGAGGATAAATCAAGATCTGAAAAAAGAATCGCTACAAACTTCCCGGAACCCGATGTGATAAGGCAAATTTACCGTGCTCTCGGCAATTTTTATCAAATCCCGGTCGGAGGAGCCAAAAACCAGGTCTTCGATTTCAATGTAGCAGATTTTGCATCAAGATACAGCAAAAGTATCCTGGTTATTTACAGCAGCCTGAAGATCCTCCAGATGGGAGGGTACATTGAACTGACAGAAGAAATATTTAATCCGCCAAAGGTCAAGTTTCTGACAGGAAGGGATGAACTCTACAGGTTCCAGCTTGCAAATGAGGATTTTGATGCATTTATTAAGCTGATCCTCAGGACTTATACTGGATTATTTACGGATTTCGTTACTATCTATGAAGATTCGCTTGCCCAAAAAGCAGGAGTTAAAAGCGAAATAATCGTGGAATACCTTAAAAGACTCAATGGGCTGGGTATCATCCGGTATCTTCCACAGAAGAGGACACCCGTGATCATATTCACCGAGGAAAGATTGGATATAAAGGATCTGAGAATATCCAAAGAACATTACAAAGACCGGAAAGAACGCTATATCAGGAGGATCAATGAAGTGATCCGCTATGCATCGGAGCATAAGAAATGCAGAAGTGTATCCCTGCTCGAATATTTTGGTGAAAAAAAAGTAAATCCCTGTGGTCAGTGTGATGTATGTCTCCGTAAGGAAGAACTCGATCTCAGTAAATATGATTACGACCAGATTGAAAATGAGATCAGGGAACTGTTATCAGGCAGAGCCATGTCTGTGGAAGAGCTGGCAAATTCGGTTACACTTGGGGAAAACAAGGCCATCAGGGTGATCAGGTGGCTGCTCGATAATGACCGGTTGATTCTGGGAAAAGACCATACTTTGATGTGGAAAGATAAAAGATAAAAGATAAATGTAAAAAGGCATTTTAGTTTTCTGTTCTCGGTTGGTGTGAGGGCCGGGTTTGAGTGTGATGGGACGAAGAGGTGAAAGGGCGAAAGAAAGATTGGGCGAAGGGGCGATGGGGTGAAGGGGCGAGGGAGTGGAAGAGGAACAAAGGGACAAGGGTCGGTTATCTTTACTTTTTATATTTAAGAAGATCCGGATTTTGTCGGGAATCAGAAATACTTAAAATCTCAATTTGAGTAGGAGAAATAGAATAAAATATCAGAAAAACTCCTTAAATAAATCTTCATTTTCAATAAATTCACCTTTTATTATTTTTTCTTTTCTTTCGAGAAGATTTTGTTGCAATTTTTCATTGATGAAAAATACTTCATTATCAACTTTAGAATCAATAATAGTTTTTACAGCCTCCAGGAAAGAAAGGTCGTTAATTTCCTTTAGTTTTTGAATTATTTGATTCCTCAGATCAATGGTTGTCATAGTTGTTGAGTTCTGTTTTTACAAAGATAATACTGAATAGTGGTTTTTACAAACAACCCGCATCAGGTAAGTATATGATTTGTGTATCCATTTGTTAATTTTGTCAACAACTTCGAAAAATTTTATGTTCCAATCAAACATCACAAAAGAAGAACTCATACAACTTCCCATGAAAAGCTTCGAGGGAGGGATCATTGTTATTGATAGCTTTCCTTCTTTTAAAAGATATATACCGGTAATCCAAAAAGAAAAACTCTGGGGATTTGATACCGAGACCAGGCCGGCTTTTAAAAAAGGTGTGGTGAACAGGCCTGCGATGGTACAATTCGCTAACGGGGCATATGCTTTTTTGTTCCGCCTGAGGCAGATTGGCATACCTGACGAGCTTGCGGAGGTGCTCGGGGATCCTTCAATTATCAAGGTAGGAGTGGCACTTCGGGATGATTTAAAGGACCTGAAAATGTACCGGGATATCAAACCTGACGGATTTATTGATTTACAAAAATATGCAGAATCCTTTGGTATCGAATCAAAGGGACTTAACAAGCTGACAGCCATTGTATTGAAATTCAGGATCTCCAAATCACAGCAGGTGACTAACTGGGAAAACAGTATTCTCACGCCTGCACAAAAGTTATATGCGGCCACAGATGCGTGGGTTTGTTATGAAATTTATAAGAAGCTTCGGAGAGAAGAATTGAAATAGCGAAACAGTCAGGTGAGAAAGAATCGAAATACCGAAAAACGAAATCCGAAACAAAAACGAGATAGCGAAAGACGAAAAAGAATCGAAATAGCGAAACAGTAATTTAGACGAGATCCCTCCTCGCTGCGCATCGTCGGGATGACTCATTTCAATCTTAGTTTTAATACTCATACGATGACGCCAGGTTATCGGATGAATAGTCAAATTAATATACCTTTTTTACTTTCTCAAAATTCAACTTCCTTCAAAAACATTCTTAACAGTCTCAATAAAATCTTTCATTTGTTCAAACCATTCCTGCACATCATTAGCCCGGTATTCAACTATATCGCCATAGTCGACATCAGCACGCCTGGCGAAAGCATCTCTGAAAAATTTACCGTATTTCAATGGGAATGTTTGATTATTGATAAATTCTTTATTAAACCATCCTATGAGTTGCTGGTGTTTTGAAGTTTTATAATTATGAAAAAGTGCAAGAGCCGCAACAATATAAAACATACCATAATAAATCCTGGTTACAGCCAATCTCAATTTGTTGTGAAGGATCAGAAACTCAACTTCGTTAATACATTCATAAGCCCGATCAATTCTGTATTTGATAGCTGATTCTATGTCCTTATCAGGTTTTG
>CAZRHW010000395.1:0-3748 GCA_964599785.1 uncultured Bacteroides sp.
CTGAAATAGCCTTTCAGGAACTTCTGGAAAAAATCGGTCGTTTCTGTGATAATTCAGGGAAAGAAGTATGGATCTATTTCACATCACCTCACCCGCGGGATATGACAGAGGAAGTAATCAGCGTGATCAGCCGGTACAAAAGCCTGGCAAAACAAATCCATCTTCCCATACAGAGCGGCGATGATAAGGTATTGGTTAGAATGAACCGCAAACACACGGTTGCCAGATACAGAAAGATCATTGCTTCTATCCGGAAACATATGCCAGATACCACAATATTTACCGATATCATCGTTGGATTTACAGGTGAAACTGACGAGCAGTTTGAAAATACCCGGAAGATCATGGAGGAATTCCGTTACAACATGGCTTACATTGCAATTTATTCAGCGAGGCCCGGTGCAGTGAGCTCAAAATGGGCAGATGATATTCCACAGGATCTCAAAAAGAAAAGGCTTCATATTCTTTCAGAGGAACTGAAAAAATATACTTCAGAACATAACCGGCAAATGATCGGTAAAAATTACAGGGTACTTGTTACCGGACAGGACCGTAAAGAGGGGTACCTTTCCGGACATACAGAAGGTAAAATAATTGTACGGTTCCCGTCAAAAAACCTCTCTTTGGTTGGTAATTTTGTGAATATAAAGATCACTGCAGCATCTGATTTTTCAATTGAAGGAGTACGTAGCGGGATTAAAGAACCTGAACCGATTAACAAATGAGCAGGAAGATAGCATTTAAAACACTGGGGTGCAGGTTAAATCAATTTGAGACCGATTCCCTGGTATCTGAGTTCCATCATGCGGGATACCAGGTTGTGGATTTCAGGGATCGAGCTGATATATACATCATCAACACATGCACGGTAACAAATCAGAGCGACAAGAAATCAAGGAACCTGATCAGCCAGGCAATCCGGAAAAATGGTAATGCAATGATTGTTGTAACAGGCTGTATGGTGAACAATTACAAAAACATCCTCCATCCTGATCCGGGCCATCTTTATTATATTGAAAATAACCGGAAAAGTTCACTGTACCCTATTATAGATGCTCATTTCAGGGGAGAGATTCCGGATCCTGAAATCCTCAAACCTGATCTTTTTGGCTTCACTCCTGCCGATACCACCTTTCACACCAGGAGCCTGATTAAAATCCAGGATGGCTGTGATCACTACTGTACCTTTTGCATTGTGCCTTTTGTACGGGGAAAAGCAGTCAGCCGGCCTGTTCAGGATATTATTGCAAACATCCATCAGGTTCTTGAATTTGGATTCAGGGAAATTGTCCTGACCGGTGTAAATCTCGGCCGATACAATTATGAAGGTATTTCTTTCGAAGATCTTGTTGAAAAGATCCTGAACCTGCAGGGTGATTTCCGGCTCAGGGTCACATCTATGGAACCCGATGGTTTTGGTGATAAATTTATCCATCTTTTCAGCCATCCCGGAATGATGCCGCACCTGCATCTCTGCCTTCAAAGCGGATCAGATCGCATTCTGCTGAAAATGAGAAGAATGTACACGCTGAATGACTATCTAAGCATTATTAATAGTATTAAAAAGCGCTATACTGATTTTAACCTTACAACCGATATAATAGTTGGATTTCCGGGTGAAACAGAGGAAGATTTTAAAGCTAGCTGTAAAATTGCTAAAGAAATCGGTTTCGGTCATATTCATACATTCAAATATTCAGAAAGAACCGGAACGAAGGCAGAAAAGATGCCGGAAAAGATCCCCGAAAGTATTAAAAATGAGCGAAGCAGGGTCATCCGTCAAATTTCCATCAACAATAAAAGAGCCTATCGCCATTCCCTGCTGGGGAAAAAACAGAACGTACTGGTCGAAAAAGTTAATGAAAAAACCGGCTGGGGTTACGGCGAACTGTATGTGCCGGTTAAATTCAACCACCCTGACATGAAAAACAATATGCTCCGGGAGGTAACATTAACCGGACTTGGTGAAGGCGATGATCCGGTGCTGTTAGGAAATACGTGAGGTTTTTACGGTTAAGGAAATAAAGCTAAGGCTGAGGCTAATGAAGGAAGAAGAGGTCGCAAGGTCGCAAGATCGCGAGGGTACAGGGTAGTTGAAGGGCTACAGGCAACGGGTACAGGGAACAGGAAGTATCGTATCCTGAAACGAGTCATCCCGACGAACGAAGTGAGGAGGGAACTCATTGTCAATGACGATAATCAAAGATTTGGAATCCCTGTCATTTCTATAATTATGGTAAGAAGCCTGACTTTGAACTGGCAAGTGATTGAACAAGTTCTGCCGACTGCCTTCCGGCAGGCAGGTTCCGTTTTTCGCAGTTTCGAATTTATTTCGCATTTCGATTCTCGTTATTTCGAATTTTATCAGATCATGAAAACAATTAAATTTCTCATCGCCCCTTTACTACTCTTCCTCCAGTTAACTGGTTATTCCCAGGAATATGATTCTTTATTTAAACTTTATTTCAATGAACAATATGACCAATTAATCCGGGAAGCTAAATCAGGAATCAGGAATGATAGCACGAGCACTGATTTATTTTACATTCTGGGCCTCACCTATTCCGAATTATCAAAACATGACAGCGCACTTTATTTTTTTCAGAATGCATTAAAAACAGATAGTACAAACCTGAAAATATTGTCAGCAACAGGAAGAATTTATACAGCTCTCGGACGTTACAACGAAGCCATTACGATATACAGGGTAATTCTGGATAAGGATTCATCAATTATTAAGCCGCGAACACTACTCGCTAATTTATACCTGCTCCAGGATAATCATGCCGAAGCCATCATTCATTATGAATATCTTACTATGAGAGATTCGGCTAATTACTACTATTATAAGCAACTTGGGAGATGCCACCAGGAGATGGAAAATACGGATCTTGCTATAGTCAATTATTTAAAGGCATATCATCTTAATTCTTACGATCTCGGGATTGTATCCAGGCTGATAAATCTATATATGAGAAAGAAGGATTATGCAAACGGATTGGTATTGGCCAATGAAGGATTGGCTATCGATTCTTTGAATATTGAACTTCGTAAACATAGGGCTTACCTGTTCTATTTAACAGAGCAGTACGATCAGGCTTTAGAAGATTTTAATCAGGTAATGGTTGCAGGAGACAGCAGTAAGTTTACCTGTAAATATTATGGTTTATGTTTTTTTGAAGAAAAATCTTTCTGGGATGCACGCAAACATCTTCTGATGGCCTATGAGAAGGATACCCTTGATGCAGAAACAACTTTTTTTCTGGGTCTTTCATACCGGTGGTCACAGGAAGAAGAAGAGGGTGTGAAATATCTCAATAAAACCCTTGAACTTCTTCAACCTGATCCCAGGCAAATGAGCCGGATATATATCGAGCTTGCCGGCGTTTACCAGGTGCTTCACCAATTTGATATGACGATAGAATCCTATAACAAAGTTCTTGAATACAGTGATCATAAAGACCTGATATATTTCAGGCTAGGACAGGTATATGAAGAGAACCTGCACAATAAAAAACTGGCTATTGAATTTTATCAGAAATTTATAGATTCCAGAACTGCTGATCATCAACTCTATAATTCATCCACTGAAACCATGGAACCACTGTTAGATCAGGTGCAAAGTAGAATTAACCGGTTAAAAGAGGAATTATTTTTTGAAGAATAATAATATGATGAACGGCGATCCCGGATTATACAAAATCCTTGAGGAACTTGATATTACTTTTGAATATCACGAGCATCCTCC
>CAZRHW010000396.1:0-3746 GCA_964599785.1 uncultured Bacteroides sp.
TTCATCAACTCAGATATGGTTTCTTCAGTGAAATTTTCAGCTGGCGGATTTGAAGCAATGTATGGTGATAAGATGGCTTCTGTCCTTGACGTTACTTACCGCCGGCCGGTAGAATTCGGTGGTACAGCAAGTATCAGTCTCCTTGGAGGATCATTACAGGTAGAGGGGATTTCCAGGAATCAGCGGTTCTCCCACACATCCGGTTTCCGTTATAAGACCTCGGAGTACCTGCTGAGAAGTCTTGAAACAAAAGGCGAATACCTGCCAAAATTCCTCGACTTTCAGACTTTAATTACCTACAGGATTACGAATCATTTCGAGATGAGTTTCCTGGGAAATGTTGCGAACAACAAATACAAATTTATCCCTGAAACAAGAAGTACGGATTTCGGGACATGGCAGAATCCTCTTAACCTGGTCATTTACTACGATGGACAGGAAATGGACAAGTTCAACACTTATTTGGGTGCATTAACGGCACATTTCAGGCCAAATGAAAACCTTTCATTGAAATTCATCTTTTCCGGCTTCAATAGCATTGAAGAGGAGAAATTTGATATACAGGGGCAATACCTGATCAATGAACTGGATAATAAAATCGGGTCTGCCACATATGGTGACAGTATTCTGAATGTTGGCATCGGCACTTTCCTTAATCATGCCCGCAATAGCCTGGATGCCTTTGTCTGTGCTGTATCACACATCGGTTATTATGCTACAGGAAATCATAGCATAAAATGGGGAGCACAATGGCAAAATGAAAGAATCAATGATCAGCTTAGTGAATGGGAAATGATCGATTCATCAGGTTATTCCATCCCATATTCAGATAGTGAGGTACGCCTGTCAAAGGTTATTAAATCCGTTAATCATCTTTCAAGTAACCGTATCACCTCATATATTCAGTACACTCAGAGTTTTTCCGATGCAAATGCGAGGTATTTTTTAAATACCGGTGTCCGCCTTCATTACTGGGATTATAATAATCAGTTCCTGATCAGTCCGAGGATCATCTTTTCCCTTAAACCATTCTGGAGTCATGATATCATATTCAGGGCCTCCACAGGATATTATTATCAACCTCCTTTTTATAAAGAACTAAGATTTCCCGATGGGACCATTAATCCCGATATCAGGGCACAAAAATCAATTCATTTTTTAGTTGGGGGCGACTGGATTTTTACTGCCTGGGACAGGCCATTTAAATTAACATCAGAGATCTATTATAAACACCTGAAAAATCTCATTCCCTATAAATTAGACAATGTTAGAATACAGTATATGGGTGAAAACAGGGCAAATGGGTATGCAGCCGGCATTGAATTTAAATTACACGGGGAGTTTGTAGCCGGTGCCGAATCATGGGTTAGCCTGAGTCTGATGAAAACAGAGGAAAATATTGTAGATGATTATGACTCCCGAACCAATGAGGAACCGGGATATTACCCCCGTCCTATGGATCAGCGACTTAATCTCGGATTATTCTTTCAGGATTATTTTCCTCATCGTCCCGATTACAAAGTTCATTTGAATGTACTGTACGGTACCGGACTGCCATTCAGTCCCCCGGATAACGAAAGATATGACCTGGTTTTCAGGATGCCTTCCTATAAGCGTGTGGATATCGGATTATCCAAATCCCTTAAATCACCGGATAAAGAAATATCTGAACGAAATCCTTTACGGTTCTTTAGAAGTATTTGGCTCAATGCAGAAATTTTTAATCTTCTTGGTATAAACAACACCATTTCGTATTTATGGGTAAAAACCGTTTATGACCAGGAAAACCTACCCGGAGAATTTGCTGTACCTAATTATCTCACATCCAGGCGATTTAATGTGAGGGTGACGGCTAAGTTCTGATAAGGATATATTTTCAGTATTTAAAATTATCATGACCCGTATAAATGATTATTTTTGGGAATCATAAATCCAGATAAACGATATAATAATGACAACACAGGATTACATTGCCCGGGAAGATAAATTTGGAGCTCATAATTATCATCCAATACCCGTTGTGCTTAGCAGCGGACAGGGTGTTTTCGTTTGGGATGTGGAAGGGAAAAAGTATTTTGATTTCCTTTCTGCCTATTCAGCCGTTAATCAGGGGCATTGCCATCCCAGGATCATTGAAGCAATGATGGAGCAGGTTCCAAAACTTACACTCACCTCAAGAGCCTTTTATACAAGTACACTGGGCGAATTCGAAGAATATGTCGCCGGGTATTTCGGTTACGACAAGGTATTACCAATGAATACCGGTGCAGAAGGTGTGGAGACAGCGCTCAAGTTGTGCAGGAAATGGGCATATGCTAAAAAAGGTATACAGGAGGATAAAGCAAAAATTATTGTCTGTGAGAATAATTTTCATGGTCGTACCATCACCATCGTATCAATGTCAACCGATCCTGATTCCTATAAAGGATACGGTCCATTTACACCCGGATTTGTAAAAATACCATATAATGATACTGAAGCTCTCGCCAGGGAGCTGGAAGATCCTGATGTTGCGGGTTTCCTTGTAGAACCCATCCAGGGTGAAGCAGGGGTTTTCGTTCCGGATGATGGCTATCTGAGCAGATCCTTTGAATTGTGTAAAAAAAGTAATGTTCTCTATATTGCCGATGAGGTACAGACCGGTATAGGCAGGACAGGCAAACTGCTGGCATGTGATTATGAAAATGTCCGTCCCGATATCCTGATCCTCGGCAAAGCCCTTTCCGGAGGTGTTTATCCTGTTTCGGTAGCCCTGGCAGACGATGAAATTATGCTATGTATTAAACCCGGGGAACATGGTTCAACTTTCGGAGGGAATCCCATTGCCGCCAGGGTAGCCATTGCAGCACTTAAAGTAATTAAAGAGGAAAAACTGGCCGAGAATGCACATAAACTTGGTATTTATTTCAGAGAAGAGCTGAATAAAATCAAATCCGATATGATCAAGACGGTGCGCGGAAAAGGCCTGTTAAATGCTATTGTCATCAAGCCAAAGAACGGCAAAACAGCATGGGATATTTGCCTGGCACTCAAAGATAATGGCCTGCTTGCCAAGCCCACCCACGATCATATCATCCGCTTCGCCCCTCCCCTGGTGATTACAAGGGATGAACTGAGTGAAGCAGTAGATATTGTTAAGAAGACTTTAATGGCGTACTGATTAAAATCATTGATTCAGGATCCCATCTGACCGGATTTCCCCGGTAATAGCTTTCATTGGCTAAAAGGGCTAATGTCTTTTCTTCAGGACCTCCGCTACATCCTCCAGCCTGTATCCCCTGTCGACGAGTAACAACATAAAGTGAAAAAGCAGGTCGGCTGATTCATCCAGGAATCTGTTATCATCCTTTTCTTTCGATTCAATAATAAGCTCAACAGCTTCTTCACCCAACTTCTGTGCAATAGCATTGGTTCCCTTTCGAAAGAGTCCTGCCGTATAAGAACCTTCAGGCTTTTCTGCTTTCCGGCTATACAGAATATCTTCCAGTTCGGTGAGAAAGGAATACCTTCCTGCAGGTTCATCGCCAAAACAACTGATCGTTCCCTTGTGGCAAACAGGACCCTCCGGGATAACCCTTATGAGAATTGTATCCTCGTCACAATCGGGCTTTATTTTAACAACTTTGAGGTGATTCCCGCTTTCTTCTCCTTTTGTCCAGAGACGGCCTTTCGTCCTTGAATAAAATGTCACCATACCTTCCTTTTTTGTCTTATTATATGCCTCTTCATTCATGAAGCCAAGCATC
>CAZRHW010000397.1:0-3737 GCA_964599785.1 uncultured Bacteroides sp.
ACACCAGCGTGCTTTTGAGCCGTCCGCATCCTTTCGTGTTTTACCTTCTGAAGTAATAACTTCACTGTTATCCTTGTTCCATGCTTCTGTTGTCCGCCATCCCAGTCCTGCATACCGGTATTCCAGGATCAACACCGGATCTTCAGTAGCGCAATTCAACTGTATAAAAAAATCGACAATAAAAAAATCCTGGTTATCCAGCGGACGGTATACTCTTACACGCTGTAACTCATTTAATGCAACTTTCTCACTTCCATCCTTTTTAAATACAACATGTTCCTGCAGGGCTTCAAATTCAGAAAACAGTGAACCTGACAGGACTGAAACAAAGTTAGCAAAACGCACGGTACCCTGTCGTTTTGCCAGGTTCCAGAAATCAATCGTTTCTCCTTCAAACAATACCTGTGTCCAGGGATTCCATATGCCGTAATGGTGATAGTGATCCGGCGGTTGTACGCGTGTCAGCACCTGCCCGTTCGGAGACCAGAGCGGATGTATAAATCCGCTTCTTTTGTATGCTGTATCAATTCCTTCGGGCGGGTAAAGTGTTTTGTAATAATAACGCAGTAAATTTTGATTTCCATGGTGTAATGTCAATGTACCATCTTTGGCAGTTGCCAGAACTTCTTTTGTTTGAGCCGGAGTTTCTTTTATCAGTTGATATAGAAGCTTTTCACCGGTACCCGTCTCAGATTTTACCATCCAGTGCAATATCCTGTGTGTACCATGCTCTATCTGGAAAGGGACAGGGTGCTTGTTGCTGCCCATGATCCCGACAAGTGTTAATGCGGAATCAGGAATGAATGTTACAGCATCAAGATCAACACTAACCGGATAATAAATTCCGGATGTTTCTCTGGATAGTTCGACTTCAAATGTTGCTATCTTCTGTCCATAGCTGTTTATTATGATGACACAAAAAAAGACATAAGAAGATAATTTTCGGATCACTTTAAAATAATTATTCATTTGTTTACTGGTTTTGTAAATAAATATTTTTAATTGTCAGATGTTTTAAAGTTCTCTTTGTTAAGTGGTGGATCAAACAGGTTTGAATTTTAAAAATTCACCACTTCTTCATAGGCTTTCTTGGGATTCGAATCCTTATCAAATAATGACGGATAATTTTTCCTGCCCATTACAGGGAAATAATCCAGCCAACTGTACCTGTCTGTAACATTCCAGAAAGTAATCCCGTTAATTACTTCTTTATAATCGCGAAAGACACTGAAAAACATTTTATATTGTTCTATCTGTTTTTGTTCCAGTTCAGGTGTAAATTCATCTGACTCATCCGGTCTGCGTGCACGTCTGTCTTTTTCCGGGGGATAAATCGATATATCAAGTTCAGTTATCTGTACTTCCAATCCAAGTGAAGAATATGCCGTGATAGCATCGCGCAGTTCCATTTCAGAAGGCCCATAAACTGACCAGTGTCCCTGCATTCCGATGCCATGTATCGGAACGCTGTCATTTATTAATTGCTTAAGGAAAGTGACAATTTTATCCCTTTTTACAGGATTTGCCGTATTATATTCGTTATAATACAGCAGGGCATCAGGATCTGCCTCATGTGCGTATTCAAACGCTTTGTAAATAAAATCCTCACCACATATATCGTACCAGGGAGATGCACGGAAAAAGACATCGCTGCCATCATCGATTGCTTCATTGACAACGTCCCAGGCGTAGATTTTTCCTTTATAGTGTGTTACTACATTATTGATATGGTCCTTTAACCGGTTCAACAACACCTCTTTGGTTACAGGATTTCCATTCTCATCCTCAAAGAACCAATCCGGGGTTTGTTGATGCCAGCATAAAACATGCCCCCATAAAAGTAATCCATTTGCCCGGGCAAAATTTACGATTTCGTCGGCGGGTCCCCAATTATACTGATCTTTTTTGGGATGGATGCGTTCCGGTTTCATAGCGTTTTCAGCAGTAAGGCTGTTGAAATGGTGAAGGATCAGTTTAGTTTCAGGCCCATTGAGTATACGGGGGGAAATAGCGACACCAATCGGAAAATATTCAGCATAGTAATCTTTCAGTCCTTTAACGGAATCTGATTTGTTTACCAGGGACTGATTATTTAATGAATCCGGGATTGTTTTATAATTACCCAGTAGTAAAATAATGGTAAAAAATAGCAGGAAGAAGAAATTTTTCTTCATGTTAGATGGATGAAATTGTTTCCTGATCATGTTTAAAATTAAGTATATATTTTATTGTATGCAACCGATTGCAAAATATTTTAAAAAATAATTCTATTTATAGCCTGTTTTAAACCTAATTTTCTTATTTTGCAACATAAAAAGAATTGCAACGATCGAAATGAACGTTAACAAAGAAATTACTATATATGATTTAGCAAGGGCTTTAAACATCTCAGCCTCAACAGTAAGCAGAGCTTTAAACAATCATCCGCATGTCCGTAAGGATACCAGGAAAAAGATACTGGCTGCTGCCCGGAAAATGGAATATCAGCGAAATAAGTTTGCTACTAATCTGAGACAAAGACGTACAAATACTTTGGGTGTTATTGTACCCCGTTTAAACAGTTATTTTCAGTCAAGAGTCATCACCGGGATTGAAAAAGTGGCCAGCCAATCCGGTTACCACCTTATTATCAGCCAATCACAAGAATCTCTTAAGAATGAAATTGCCAATATTTCAACGATGTTTAATAGCAGGATTGATGGATTATTAGTCTCTATCGCCGGGAATACAAGAAATTTAAAACATTTTGATATTTTATTTAAAAAAAATATTCCGGTTGTTTTTTTCGACCGTACTATTGAATGTCCTGGTTGCATAAATATTGTAATTAATAATTACAAAGCCGGGTATGAGGCAACGAATCATTTAATTGAGCAGGGATGCAGGAGGATCGTACATGTAGGAGGAAATCTTTACCGCAATGTGTATGCTGATCGTCTCAGAGGTTATCAACAAGCACTTACAGATCATGGGATTGATTATATCAAGAATTTAATATTTCCCGGTGAACTAAATGAGCAGACAGGGATAGAAGCTGTGGAAAAAATACTTAGCATGAACACACTTCCCGACGGGATATTCACAGCAAATGACGTTACGGCTGCAACAATCATCTGTAGATTAAAACAAGCAGGTATAAAAATTCCTGATGAAATAGCCGTTGTTGGATTTAATAATGACCTTGTATCTAGGGTCATCGATCCGGATCTGACAACCATTCATAATCCCGGATTAGAGATGGGTGAAATAGCCGCTTCGACACTGATCAACAAATTGAATAATTCTCAAACTGCAAATTTAAGTACCATTGTTTTACAGTATGATCTTATTATACGCCAATCATCTTTAAAAAGAATGGTCAAATCTCAACATTAATTCTTTTGAGATGAAAAAGTACCACTTATCCAAATTTATCCAAATATTTTTTTAAAGCCAGGTCAGGTAATTATATATCGTTTCATAACAAAAAATTAAATAAAGATGAATATACAGCAATGGGATAACCTTTTAAAAGTGATAAATGGAGAAGTCCTTGACGAAAATCCTGTTGGATTCATTATTGATAGTCCCTGGTTACCAGGCTGGTATGGAATAACGATCCTGGATTATTTCACAAATGATGACCTGTGGTTCAAAGCCAATTTACAAGCTATCGAAACATTTCCCAAAGTTATGTTTCTGCCGGGATTCTGGGCAGAATACGGGATGTGCAGTGAACCATCGGCATTCGGCACCAA
>CAZRHW010000398.1:0-3724 GCA_964599785.1 uncultured Bacteroides sp.
AAATATATATTCCAATGATAAATCGACTAATCTTAATCACCATTTCAGGTTTATTTTATTTTGTTCATGTTTTTTCCCAGACACCTTCCTTCACCAGGCAGGATACGCTGAGGGGATCCATAACGGAAGAACGAAAATGGTGGGATCTTACTTATTATCATCTTGATATAAAGGTTAATCCTGATGACAGTACAATCTATGGAACAAATACGGTAGGATATACTGTTCTTGAGCAAAACAATGTCATGCAGATAGACCTGCAGCCTCCTCTTAAGCTTGAAAAGGCAGTTCAGAAGGGTGAAGAATTAATAATTGAACATGATGGGAATGCACATTTCATCCACCTCAATACAAAACAGAAAAAAGGAGCCAGGAATGAGGTGGAGCTTTTTTATGGCGGCCATCCGCGTATAGCCCTCAGGCCACCATGGAGCGGTGGTATCACATGGGCATATGATGATAACAACAATCCGCTTGTGGTATCAACCTGTCAGGGTACTGGTGCAAGTATCTGGTGGCCCTGCAAAGATCATATGTATGATGAGCCGGATAGTATGCTGATAAGCATTACGGTGCCCGGGAACCTGATGGACGTTTCCAACGGAAGACTGCGAAAAGCAGCGTTAAACGATGATCATACAAAAACATATCACTGGTTCGTATCCAATCCGATTAATAATTATGGGGTAAATATCAATATTGGTGATTATGTTCATTTCTCAGAACAATATAATGGGGAAAAAGGAGTGTTGGATTGCGACTATTATGTATTACCATATAACCTTGAGAAGGCAAAGGAACAATTTAAGCAGGTCAAACTCATGCTGGAAGCTTTTGAATACTGGTTCGGGCCCTATCCCTTTTATGAAGATGGGTATAAACTTGTAGAGGTGCCTTATCCGGGTATGGAACATCAAAGTTCTGTTACCTATGGGAATGGTTATGAAAATGGCTATGGAGGGATTGACCAGAGCTCGTCGGGATGGGGTCTGAAATTTGATTTTATTATCATTCATGAATCGGGGCATGAATGGTTTGCAAACAGTATCACATACAGGGATATTGCTGATATGTGGATCCATGAAAGTTTCATCAACTATTCTGAAAACCTGTATGTTGAATATCATTTCGGAAAAGAAGCAGGGACTGAATATGTATTGGGAACCCGCATGGGAATACGTAATGACCGTCCTATAATAGGTCTGTATGACGTGAATTACAGTGGTTCGGGGGATATGTACTCCAAAGGAGGGAACATGTTACATACACTTCGCCAGGTTGTAAATGATGATCTGAAATGGAGAAATATCCTCAGGAATATCAATGAAGAATATTATCACCAAACGGTTACGACACAGCAGATTGAAAATTATTTAAGTGAACAAACAGGAATTGATCTTTCGAAATTTTTTGACCAGTATCTAAGGGATGTGAGAATACCCGTTTTTGAGTATTCATTAAAAGGTAATGAATTATTCTACCGGTGGAATAACTGTGTGAGGGGATTTGACATGCCGGTGAAAGTTACCATATCAGGAACAGAAGAATGGCTTTATCCAACCGGGAGGTGGGGATCAATAGAAATTGATGCGGCTATTCCTGAGGTAATAATTGATCCTAATTTTTACATTGCGGTGTTGAATGTGACAGGAAAATAAACTTGCAGCCAGCACTTTTTATTCGGGGTTGTATCCCAACTACTATTTCACGCAAAGTACGCAAAGAATAGCATAAAGCACGCAAAGCACAGATATCTGCTAATCAGTTCTTTGCGATCTCTGCGTATACTTTGCGATCTCTGCGTGAAGCCTTATATTGAAGTTTTGACACAGCTCTGGCAATTTATCCTGAATCATGCATCCCTGAAACCATGAACTAACGCAGCTTTTCAGAGATCATCATCAAGACTTCCTTATGACTGTATTGCCAGCAGTGTCCTTCCATAGGGGAGAATATGATGACAGCATCTGACGCCGGATTGGATGCGGATTTCAGGAACTTATCCATTTTACGCATAGCGGGATTGAGATAGAAGTTATCCATATCACCCATCCAGATCCATAATTTCCCCTGAATTTTGGGCCCAAGATCGGACCAGTTTGTTTTGACATAATCGACCAGATCATATTTCCGCCAGTATTCTGCAACATCCTGGTCTATTTCACCTGTAACAGGATCAAAAACAGGGACAGGTAATCCGTCTTTTCCTTTAGGCCCGAAGAGTGCTGCAAATGCTCCCATCTGACCACCCGAAGTAATGTATGTGTCGGTTGTGCCCAGAGCATTTTCAAAATAAACAAAATCTCTCATGGTTATGACAGGATCACCGGTGATATCTCTTTGAGCCGGACGAATATTTCCCCATTCATTGATATAGGCATTTTTATCCTTATAAAGGTTGATCAGTTGAAAATCTTCAAAGGTGACCGGATCAGGACTGAATGAAAAAGTCCCGTTAAAAAAATCAGGATAGAAAAGCTGCAGGGCAAGAGATACCCACCCTCCTGTTGAACAACCGTCCAGGAACCTTGATTCAGGCGTACCTTCAGCCCTGAATTTCTCTTCAAGAAATGGAATAAATTCATGGATCAGTGCGTATCCATAGGGACCATTATTATCAGAATCAAGCTGATAACAATCACCATACGGACCTTCTCCATCAAGAAATACATTGATAATCTGAGGTGCTGCACTGGAAAACCACCAATCAGTGAAGGATGTATCCCTGGCCAGTAAAGTTTCCAGCCTTGTATATCTGCCCCCATAACCGGCAATGTTATACCTTACAGGGAATTTACGGGATAGATCATCATAATAGTTATAAGGAAGCAGGATAGAAGCTTTAAGAGAAACTGGTTTTCCCCACCATGCTGAAAGGGTGTCGCTTTCAAATTTTACAACCTTTACGAACTTATCTTCTTCGATTATAATTTCAGGAATTACCTGGTTAAGTGCAATATCCAGGTTACTGTTGTGTGTGAATTCAATTTCTTTGACATCACTGTAAATATTACCGGGGGCATTGATACCCGATTCACTCTGATCCTGGTCCCATAGTAACTGAATATAATATTTCCCCGGTTTCAGTTCAGCTAATGTCCATTCAGATGTTGTTACAAATTCTGTGGTGGAATCCAGGATCAGGGATTTTGAAGGTTTCCATCCTTTAATATTTTTCGCAAAAATAATCGTCGATGTATTTGGCCAGGTCTGGAATCTTGGCTGGATCCAGGGATTCAGCGTTATCATAACAAATAACCTTCCGGACGATATGAATTCTTTCCTGATATCATCTGAGACGGTAGCTTTTATGGTCAATGTGTATTCATCCTGTGATAAGAGTAATACACAGATCAGTAATCCGGAAATCGATAAAATGAAACGTTTCATGTTATTTTATTGAATTTTTAAACTGCTCAACACTTTCTTTGCTGTCAAATTCTTTATATTTTTTACCTGTCTCATCAACCAGGTAATAAAATAATCCGCCACCCTTTGTTGCCATTTCTTTACGTGCAATTACCAAATAATTTTCAAATAGTCCCGATTTCAACAGTTCAAAATTCTCAGCACTGAATAATTCGTTCCATTTCCCATTTTGCAGATCCAGCTTGATCAATATACTTGAAGTTGCAGTATGATTGGTAATGAAGTACAGAAAATTTTCATCTGAAGATAATGTGGGATTATCAACACGGAGAATTTCATAGGTATTTTCAAGCCC
>CAZRHW010000399.1:0-3716 GCA_964599785.1 uncultured Bacteroides sp.
GGTTGGTGTAAACAATATCCTTATCACTCCTATTGTAACCCCGGAGAATGAGGGCACCAGCAGTGAAGACACTGGTGAAGATAAGGATAAAGCTAAATTTTCTCCGGGACTCTCGCTGGCGGATGCTGAAGCCATCCTTGAGGTGCTTCCCACGGTTAAGAGAATAAGTCCGGAAGTTGCCCTGAATTCTTATATTTTACAAAAAGGAAAAAGGGAACAGGCCAAACTGGTGGGCGTGACCAACGAATATTTTGATATCTATAACCTGCAGCTTCAGCAGGGAACATTTTTCAATGATTACCAGGAGGAGAATGGCATCCCGGTTTGCGTAATCGGAGCCAATATCGACAGTAAATTCTTCCCTAAAGAAAACGCAATAGGCGAGTATATCAAGTTTGATGCGATATGGCTGAAGGTGATTGGTGTCCTGCAAAAGAATGAGATCAACCTCACTGCATTTGAAAACACAGGTGTCAATGTGTTTAATGACAATATTTATGTGCCGGCAAAGACGATGCTGATGCGTTTTCAGAACCGTGCCCTGGTCAGTTCCAGGATCAAACAAACACAGTCAAACGTCAGGGGAGGAGGGGGGCCACGTTTCTTTCGGATCAGTGTCAATCCCACCCAGAATACCAGCACGAATTATCACCAACTGGATAAAATAATTGTGCAGGTAAATGAATCGGAAGAACTTACACCGTCAACTGAGATCATCAGCAGGATGATGTTCCGCAGGCACGAGGAGGTTAAGGATTATGAAATCACTGTTCCTGAATTGCTGTTAAAGCAGGAACAGAGAACAAAAGATATTTTCAATATTGTTCTTGGGGCCATTGCAAGTATTTCCCTTGTTGTTGGCGGAATTGGCATCATGAACATCATGTTTGCCTCTGTTATGGAGAGAATAAAGGAGATTGGCACCAGGATGGCAATTGGAGCAAAGAAAATGGATATTATTGTCCAGTTTCTCTCAGAGGCCGTTTTAATAAGTGTCACAGGAGGACTGATCGGTGTGGTGATCGGGATCATTCTGGCAAAATTAATCAACCAGCTTGCCGGCATCCTTACCATTATATCCCCCTTTTCAGTGCTCATAGCATTTTTTGTATCTGCGTCGGTCGGAATTATTTTTGGATATAGCCCGGCGAAAAGAGCTTCAGAAAAAGACCCGATAGAATCATTACGGTACGAATAATCCGAATCAGATGAAAAAGATTAATTTTTTGTTTCAAATCATTCTGTTAACAATACCTCAGTTTCTTTTCTCTCAGCAGAGTACTTTAAGCTTATCCCTCGATGATGTGATCAAGCTTGCAAAGGATCAATCTCCCATGGGCATTATGGCCCGGCACAGGTTCCGGGGAAGTTACTGGGAATACAGGACCCACATAGCAAAATTTCGTCCAGGACTGACATTCAGTTCAGTTATTCCGGAACTAACCCGGTCCATTGATAAGATCACACTACCGGATGGGAGCGATGATTTTGTTGAAAGGAGCCTGATGAATTCATCCGTTGAAGTTTCACTGACGCAAAATATTGCACCCACAGGAGGGAGCATTTTTATGAGTTCAGGTTTACAGCGCATCGACAATTTTAATGCAGATGAGAATTCCTTAACTTATCTTTCAACACCTGTCAGTATCGGTTTCAGGCAACCAATCAAAGCACATAACAGTTTCAGATGGGAGAAAAAAATTGAACCACTGAAATATGAAGAAGCCCAAAAAACCTATATTGATGCCATAGAATCGGTCAGTCAGCGTGCTGTAAATTATTTTTTTAACCTGGTACTGGCCCAGGTAAACCTGCAGATCGCGTTGACCAATTATGCCAATAATGACACACTTTACAGAATAGCTCAGGGCCGTTATAATATTGGGACCATTGCAGAGAATGAGGTTTTACAAATGGAGCTGGCCCTGCTGAATGCCGGAACAGCACTGAATGAAGCCAGGATTCAACTGGAGATAAATAAATTCCGGCTGAGATCTTTTCTTGGCTTTAATGAAACGGTGAATATTGAATTGATAATCCCCAGAGAGATACCTGAATTTGATGTTGATGTTGTTAAAGCTCTGCAGGAGGCAAAGCAAAATTCCCCTGATATTATTACTCTGCAGAGGCAAATGCTGGAGGCCGATAAAAGTGTGGCACAAGCCAAAGCTGAGAAAGGACTGACAGCTGATTTATTTGCTTCATACGGCTTGACCCAGAAAGATTATACAATTCCGAATGCATACCAGAATTTCCAGGACCAGGAGAGGATAAGGATCGGACTGGAAATCCCGATCGTGGACTGGGGACTTGGGAAAGGACGGTACAGAATGGCCCAATCGAACCAGGAAGTTGTCAGAACAACGGTTCAGCAATCAGAGATTGATTTCGAACAGGAAGTTATGCTGCAGGTCATGCAATTCAACCTTCAGGATGACCAGGTAAGGATTGCTGCCAAAGCCGACACCATTGCCCAGAGCAGATTTGATGTAACAAAACAGAGGTTTCTTATTGGAAATGTTGATGTGACCGATCTGAATATTGCCCTCACAGAAAGAGATGCTGCTACTCGCAACTATCTTTCCGCGTTGCATAATTATTGGTCCTATTATTTTAATATCAGGCAGCTAACCCTGTATGATTTTGAGAAGCAAATTCCACTGGCTGAAGATTTTGAGAGTTTGCTACAATAAGTATCCTTAAATATTTGCCACATTGTTCATTATTGCTAAATTTGTTTGAATACGAAACATTAAAAAATAAATTTAATATGGACAAAATTACAGTAATAGGTGCAGGTAATGTTGGTGCGACCTGTGCGAATGTCATTGCTCAGAAAAACCTTACCAATGAAGTCGTACTCGTGGATATAAAAGAAGGGCTGGCTGAAGGAAAAGCTCTTGATATCTGGCAGAGCTCATCAATTCTCAATTTCAATACCAGGGTGGTTGGTGTAACAAATGATTATAAGAGGACAGAAGGTTCGGGTATCATTGTTATTACATCAGGATTACCCAGGAAACCAGGCATGTCGCGGGATGATCTGATCAAGACCAATGCTTTAATCGTTAAGGAAGTCACGGAGAAATCAGTTAAACATTCTCCCGATGCCATTGTTATTGTGGTTTCCAATCCTCTTGATGTGATGACCTATACTGCGGCTCTTGCATCGAAGAAACCGGCTGATAAGGTCTTTGGTATGGCGGGGATCCTGGATCAGGGAAGATTCAAAGCTTTTCTTGCCGACGCATTAAATGGTTCACCAAACGATATCCATGGATTACTGCTCGGGGGCCATGGCGACACAATGGTGCCGCTTCCGAGGTATACGTCTGTTAATGGTATTCCTCTTCTGGATTTGCTTGACAGGGAAGTGATTGATAATATTGTTCAAAGGACCCGTAAAGGAGGAGGTGAAATTGTAGGGCTGCTGGGTACATCCGCATGGTACGCACCAGGTGCAGCGATAGCTCAGATGGTTGAAGCAATTGTTGATGACCAGAAACGTGTTTTCCCGATATCAACACGGCTGAATGGCGAATTTGGACTGAAGGATGTATATGTCGGTGTGCCGGTTAAACTGGGCAGGCAGGGAATTGAGGAGATCATAGAGATCAAACTGAATGATGAGGAAATGGGTCAGCTTCAGGCTTCAGCAAATGCAGTAAAGGAAGTTATGAAGGTGCTTGATGATATTAGACTTTTCTGATAATTTA
>CAZRHW010000400.1:0-3709 GCA_964599785.1 uncultured Bacteroides sp.
ATCGGTTTTCAGCCATAGATTTCTTCCGGTAACACCTACATCGAGTGTCTGGATGACAGGAATCTTATCTCTCAGGTTGATTTTATATGACAGGCCGACCTCTCTCAGTCGAATCCATGATGCATCCCATATAGCCTGTTCTTTAGCCACACTACCGAAGTCGCCGACGAATTTGGTAAAATAATCATAGGCTGAGATCTCGACGTTATTCCTTTCGGTTCCCGGGATTGGATTGCCATCGGCATCCAGGCCGGTAGAGAGTACGCCGGGCACGACATACATTTTTTCCCTGTCGGCAGATTCTTCAGTACGGCCCAGCCTGTTCAGACGGGCATAGGTCCCGCACCATACACTTTGTCCCTGCCGGACATCCAGTAAAGCTGTCAGACTAAGTCCCTTATACGAAAAGGTATTTCTTAATCCGCCCAGCCATTCAGGGAACGGATTTCCGATATTACCTTCAAGCGGATCACCATAAGGCAAACCGGTTGCAGGATTGATAACGATGTTACCGTTGTCATCATGGACCCACCTTGTGCCATAGAATGCACCATAGGCATCCCCGACAATAGCGTAGGAACCGATATCACTGAAACCGGCTTCGAGCTGAATTTCATCAACACCTTCAGCTAGGGCGAGCACTTCATTATAATTTTTTGCCCAGTTAACACTGATGTTCCAGTTAAAACCTGAAGTTTTTACGGGGTCACCTGAAACTACCAGCTCAACACCCTTGTTTAACATCTCTCCTGTATTGGCACGCATGTAACGGAATCCTGTTGAAGCAGCAACCGGCCTGAGAACAAGGATATCGGTGGTTTTCTGGTTATAATAAGTAAAGTCAATATTCAACCTTCCCACCAGAAATCTCAGATCTGCACCAATTTCCTTACCGGTAACTCTTTCAGGTTTCAGATCAGGATTACCCAGCGTTGAGCTGATCCCGAAACCATTATTCCCGAGGTACGGGAAACCAACCCCGCTGGTAAATCCGTCGGTAATGAACGGGGCCAGGTAGTAAGTTTTTGAGGTATAGGCCAGCGGGCTGATACCCGATTGGGCATAAGCTAACCTGATTTTACCGAATGAAAGAATATTATTTTCAGGGAGCAATTCGGTAAATACGAACGATAAGCTTGCCGAAGGATAGAAGAAATTATTCTTGTTAGGCCCGAAAGTCGATGACCATTCATTCCTCCCTGTCACGTTCAGGTAAACCAGATCGCCGTAAGATACATTTGCATCGAAGAAAAGCGCTGCAGTCCTTATATACTGCTGATTTTCATCGGCATACAGTGTTGATGTGTTACCGATGTTATACAGATCGGGAACGTTGATTACTCTTCCCCTGGCAAACAGGTTCTGGTAATAGCGGTGGTTAAGGTTATTGCCAACGGTTAGTGAAGCACTGATCTTATCTGTAAAATCATAATCTGCCGTCACAAGCAAATCTCCGTAATACTCATTGTTTCGCTGGTTATTTTCATGTACCTCACCTTCGAAGTCATCGGCATTCCATGCACCGGGAGCCCAGTGGAACTTCCTGTTATCACTGATCACATCCACACCTACCCTGTAAGTAGCGGTGAGCCAGTTAACCGGTGCCCATGTCAGGTATGCACTACCCAGGACCCTGTCGACCTTATCATTGAATATATTATTATTTACCGACCACCAGGGATTATCATAAGGGTAGAAATATTGCCGCTGCTGGCCGTTCGGGAATTCATAACCATATTCATCGTCATTCAGGTTGTAACTTGCGGGGCAGCGGGTCAATGCCAGCATTACACCGGAAAGGTTACTTCCATTCTGTGACCGCTGGCCTGCAGTTGCAATATAGTTAACCGTTCCTCCCATTTTCCATTTGGCAGTGATATTGGCATCGGATGTAAGCCTGATAGATGTTTTATTAAACCAGGTATTCGGAATGATACCATCCTGATCGAGGCGGGAGATTGACAGGCGGAAGGAAGATGCTTCCGTACCACCCATCAGTGCGAGGTTATGCGTATAGGCGGTTCCTGTCTGGAAAAAATCGGCCACATTATCGGTTGCTGTAACACCGGGCAGGCTTGATATTTTTGGTCCCCAGCTGTCTGCAGTACCATAGGACACATCATCATCAGTAAATGCTACCATATCAGGCCCCCAATCACAAACATCATATGTTCCCTGTTCATAACCACCTGCACCGTCGGGCATGCCTCCGCCGGTTCCCTGAGCCCATGTCATCTGGAGCTCAGGAAGTTTGTTTACCTGGCTGATGTCGGCAGTAAAACTATAGGTTGCCCTGACTCCCTGGCCTTGCCCATAGTTTCCGCGCTTTGTAGTGTAGATAATTGCTCCGGCACCTGCTCTGACACCATATAGAGCTGCAGCAGCAGGTCCTTTTAAAATAGTAACCGATTCAATGTCTTCAGGGTTCAGGTCGATAGCCCTGTTGGAGTAATTCACACCCTGCAAACCCTCATTATAAGGATAGTCGCCGGCCTCTGTCCGGTTTGTGTTGTTATCGATCGGAACACCATCCACAATGATCAGAGGCTGGTTTTCGCCGGTGAATGTTGAATTTCCCCTGAGGGTGATCTTGGAAGATGCCCCCGGAGTACCGGCGGAACTGACGATCTGTACACCGGCAGCTTTCGATGCAAGTGACTGGATCACATTGTTCTCTCCGGATCCGACAAGTTCTTCACCGGTTACAGATTCAGTGGAGTAACCAAGGGCCTTGGTCTCCCTGCGGATACCAATGGCTGTTACCACCACTTCGTCAAGTCCGACCACATCGGGTTCCATCACTAAATCAATATTAGTCCGGCCTTCGATGGCAACCTCCTGGGTTTTCATCCCCACAAAACTAAAGATAAGTGATTGTGCATCGGCCGGGACCTGAAGTGTGTAATCCCCTTCAAGATTGGAAATGGATCCCATTGTGGTTCCCTTGACTACAATGGCAACTCCGGGAAGGGGTAAACCATCTTCTGAAGATGTGACCTTCCCTGTTACCTGGAATACCTGGGCATTTATCAATTGAAAACTGATTAGAAAGATAAATGCAAAGAAAACGTAGAACCTTTTCATAAGCTATTATTTAGGGTTAGAAAATAAAAAAGCCTGTTCCTTGCAGTTGTTCATATTATCCATTGCCACAACACTGCCTGAAACAGGTCCAAATAGAGATGGCCCTTTAAAACCTAAAAACAGGTACCCGTTTCATTGAAGATCCGGGCACCTGTCGATCCAACAATCTTTAAGAGGGATTAGTCTCCGAAAAAATTGAAGAACTAGTTGCAGAAAATCAGGGGTTTAGAGTATGAATAATTATTTTCCTGTTATAAACCTTGAATTTTTATCCAGAAAAGATTAAATTTACTGCAACTTCTTCATCTTTTCTACTCTAATACTCTTTTAAGATGTTGAATCTAATCCCCGGTTGCGCCGAAACCGGGGATTTTTTTAATTCAATTGTAATCAGCTGAATTAATATGAACAACCGGATTTATTCTCCCATGAATTATGCCAAAAAACATAACTGGCAGTTTTTGTGTTAATTAAATGTTAAATGGGTATATAAGACTTTAACTGGAAGTGTTCGATACAGGACAAGGAGTGTGCGGAAACGAACAGTTGAACCAAGAAGGCTATTTAAACTGAAGTTTTCAACAACCTGTTGGTATTTGTTTTTTCCGGGATATTTTTAAACTAA
>CAZRHW010000401.1:0-3709 GCA_964599785.1 uncultured Bacteroides sp.
ACAGAAAAGTCCGCCTGTCCCGATGCAGATCGGGAGTTGCTAACCGGACACATTCAGGTTAAATCTTTTTTATGTTGTGACACAGCCCCATTAAAGGAGTTCCTGTATACATAAGGACTTTAGCACATTACTATTTTAATATGAATGTCATAAACATAGAAATACAAAAATACACCCCCGGCCGTCTTAAAGAATTTATTGAATCTCCGGAATACCATGCAATGCCTGTTATACCGGTCAGCTATCACCGGGCTGTATCCTGGCTGAACAATCCGAACCTCGACCCCGGTGATGTGATTATGTACCTGGCCATTGAAAATAATGTTATGATCGGATACAGGTGCATACTTCCGGATAAGCTCGGTCCGGTCAAATTTGGATGGCTCAGCGGTAACTGGGTAAATCCTGCGAGAAGACGGGAAGGGATTGCGACCCGGCTTTTTGAAGAAGCAATGAAAGATTGGGATAACAAACTGATGTATACCAATTATGCACCTGCTTCTCATGCTGTGTATGATAAAACAGGCTGTTTTAACCTGTATAATGAATTATCCGGTATCAGGGCTTATTTAAGATTTGATCTTGCCCGCCTGTTATATCCCAAAGGAAAGTTTTTTGCAAGAATAAAGTTGCTGTTACAGGCATTGGATTATGTATTGAATTTTTTTAACGATTTTCGACTGATGATGCACAGGAAAAAATTTTCCCTGCCCATCTCCGGCCTGCAATTGGTGAATGAGACCGATCATCAGCTTGAGGATTTTATCTCAACACTGAAAGCTGACTGCAGTGCATTCCGCAGACCACAGGAATTAAACTGGATTATTTATTTTCCATGGGTCGTTGAACGGCAGTGTAAGGATGATCTGAATAGAAAATATTTTTTCACTTCAACAGCTAAACAATATGAAAATCTGAATTTAAAACTGTTTGATGAGCATGATCAGTTAATATTGTATATGATGCTGGTGATGATAGATAAAAAAATGACTGTTCCATATTTTTTTTGCAATAGTTTACAAGCAGATAAGGCCGTGGATATCATTTTATCTTTCATGTTTGATAAGCAGGTTAATTATGTCACATTATTCAATCCTGATCTTACGGCCGTGTTCCGCAGGAGGAAATTACCTTTTCTTCTTAAAAAGAAAATGACCAGGAAATATTTTGCAACACGGGATCTTATCCCTCTCCTGCCGCCGGCTGAAAAAATCTTTATCCAGGATGGTGATGGCGATGTGGCATTTACATAAAAAAATATGAACAAAATCCTTTTTCATAATGTCTCACTCGTCATAGCATATTTCTCTCTTGCTATAGCGGGTTGTCAATCTCAGAACACCAACTGGACCAATTTCAGGGGCAGTAACCTTGATGGGATAGCCATTGTTGATCATGCCCCGTTGAAATGGACCAAAGATTCCAATATTGTTTGGAAGGCTGAAGTACATGACAGGGGCTGGTCATCTCCGGTGGTTTATAATGATCAGGTATGGATGACAACAGCAACGGGAGACGGGAAGGAATTATATGCTGTTTGTGTAAATTTTAAAACAGGTAAGATCATATATGACATCAAAATATTTGAACCTGATACCGTATTCGGAAAACATTCCGTCAATACCTATGCAACCCCAACACCTTGTATTGAAGAAGGATTTGTGTATGTTCATTTTGGAAGATACGGAACGGCGTGCATAAACACGGGTATCGGATCTGTTGTATGGCAACGAACCGATTTAAAATGTGATCATGTCCAGGGACCGGGTGCATCTCCAATTCTTTATAAGAATCTTCTGATATTGCATTATGAAGGAGTTGATGTTCAGTTTATCACCGCGCTTGATAAATCAAATGGTGAGACTGTATGGAAAACTGACAGGCCGACGGAACCATACGAACCATTGACACAGATCGGGAGAAAAGCATATATCACTCCTTTAATCATTGATGTGAATGGAACGGATCTGTTAATCTCCAATGGATCAGCCATCTGCATAGCTTATGATCCTGGAACAGGTGAAGAAGTCTGGCGCGTTATAAGAGGGGCAGAATCGACGATAGCCATGCCTTTTTCGGAGAATGGGATTGTATTTTACTATACAGGTTATATGTCTGCCAAAGATGGTCATAACTTTTCTGAATTACTGTCAGTTAATGCTGATGGGAGAGGTGATATCACAGAAACGAACATTTTATGGAGGAACGAGACCCCGATCTTGCAGTTGCTGACACCTGTAATTAAAGATGGTTTAATTTATACAATTGATTCGGAAAGCAACCTGATGTGTATTGATGCAAAAACAGGCAGGAATTTTTATTCGGAACGGCTGAGAGGTAAGTTCAACGCTTCTCCTGTATATGCAGCCGGTAATATCTATTTCTGCTCGACTCGGAGTGATATTTTAATAATCAAGGAAGGTCCTGAACTTGAGATCATAGCTCAGAACAGACTTGAAGGTGAAATATGGGCTACACCGGCTATTTTAAGAAACAGTATTTTAATTCGGACCAGTAAATATCTCTACAGGATTGGCAATTAATTTTATTGAATCATTCCGGACTTCCGGCAACAGACAACCACAGTGAAATATGCTCCTACGTCGCATTTCACGTGGTAAACCGACAACCGATTGCCTATTCCTCCAGCGCTACAAAATCAATTTCCCTGTTTTCCAGTTCAAGAAGTTTACCATCCTGGCATTTCATTGTGCGGGCGCGGAATTTATTCAGCAGGTTATAATTATGGGTAGCCATTACTACAGCCCGCCCGGTCTGGCTGATTTCAAAGAGGATATTCATGATTCCCTCTGATGTTTCAGGATCGAGGTTTCCTGTGGGCTCATCAGCAAGTATGATCTCAGGATCGTTCAGCAGTGCCCTGGCGATAACCACTCTTTGCTGTTCCCCTCCTGATAGTTGATGGGGTAACTTATAACCCTTATGCTGCAGGCCTACCTTTTCAAGAACCTCTCCAATCCGCCGTTCAATATCTTTTTTATTGGTCCATCCGGTGGCTTTGAGGACAAACATCAGATTATCATTCACCGGCCTGTCAATAAGGAGCTGAAAATCCTGGAATACAATACCAAGTTTTCTTCTGAGATAAGGGATTTGCCTTGTTTTAATGTGATGAAGCGTAAATCCGGCTACGGTTGCTTCTCCTTCCTGCAGGGGCAATTCTGCATTGATCGTCTTGATCAGGCTTGTTTTACCGCTGCCAACCTTACCGATAAGATAAACGAATTCACTTTTGTTAATGGTGAAGTTCACCTCCCTGAGGACGAGATGGTCATAAATAAAAATTGATGCGTTGTCAAACTGTATGATCGAGTCAATTGACATCATAATTCCTGAGTTAAATATTACGACTAAAATAAATATAATATTGAAGCGTTGAACAATAAAATAACTTTGAAGATTTAAGATTATTACCAAAATACCCATTCATGATAACTAAATCACCATGAAAAATTGTTATATGGCTAAATGGTTAAATGGCTAAATGGTTAAATGGCTAAATGGTTAAATGGTTAAATGGCTAAATGGTTAAATGGTTAAATGGCTAAATGGCTAAATGGCTAAATGGTTATAAAATAATAACAATTTAACAGTTTAACAATTTAACAGTTTAACAGTTTAACAGTTTAACAGTTTAACAATTTAACAGTTTAACAATTTAACAGTTTAACAATTTAACAGTTTAACA
>CAZRHW010000402.1:0-3709 GCA_964599785.1 uncultured Bacteroides sp.
TGGTACAACCAACATGACAAGGTCTCGTACGTCGACATCCTACTCCTCGCAGAACAATGGTAATATTACAACAACAAGAAGTAATACAAACAGGAGTAGTTATTCAAATAACAATTCCAGCGGAAGGATTTCTTCAACAGGACAGGATAACAGTTCCGTAAGAAGGAGCTATACACCAAGCTACAGTAAGCCAAGTACCACCTATAAACCCAGCTACAACAGCAGCTCCCGTACAGGTTCATCGAGTGGCAGCAGTAGCAGTACCTATAAGAGCTCCAGTTCAGGATCCAGCTCCGGAAGTTCTTCATACTCCAGGCCAAGTAGTTCGAGCTACCGTTCATCAGGAGGAACCAGCAGCAGCGGTTCAAGGTCATACAGCAGTGGCTCCAGTTCCAGAAGCTACAGCGGATCTTCAGGCAGATCTTCAAGCAGCTATAGCGGATCTTCAGGCAGATCTTCCAGTAGCTCCAGCGGATCTTCCGGTTCCAGGTCATCTTCTTCCTCTCCTTCAAGGAGCAGCGGGGTAAGAAGATAATCAACTGAAACATAGTGTTTAAAATCATAAAACCAAAGAGGTTAAGGGATTTCCCATATTCAAATAAATGAAAATAAAAATGAAACGTATATATTCAATACTATTTGCGATTGCAATAATACCGTTCATAGCAATTGCACAAAATGAAACAGATGCCCTGAGATATTCACAGAATTATTTCGGGGGAACAACAAGGGTCTCCAGTATGGCAGGTGCCTTTGGAGCCCTGGGTGGTGATTTCGGATCACTGAGTATTAATCCGGCCGGTCTTGGTGTTTTCCGGACCACTGAATTCACCCTTACACCGGGACTGTCATTCGATAAAACCAATGGATCTTACCTGGGTACAGGGACAACAGATATACAGAACCAGTTTTTCCTCAATAATATTGGGATTGTCTCCACACATCTTACAGGAAACGACAATGGTTTTGTTTCAGTATCTTTTGGGGTAGGGTACAACAGGCTGAATAATTTTCACAGGAATATTACTTTGCAGGCCAGAATGCCGGAGGTTGCACCGCCTGTTTCTACTGAACGTCCTGAAAACGGAGGATCTTCCAGCAGTTCGTATCTTGATAATTTTGTCAATTATGCAAATGCAGCAGGCTCATTTAATACGGACAACCTGGATCCTTACTATGAACAGCTTGCCTGGTATGCCGATCTGATCTATTATGACAGCCTTGCACTCAGTTACAGGAATGATATCAACGATGAGGGTTATGGACAGTTTCAAAGGCAAACAATCAGTGAACGTGGAGGACTCGGTGAATATACCTTCGGAATAGGAACAAACTTTAGCAATATAGCTTATCTTGGAGCCTCCTTCGGCATTCATCAGCTACGGTTCAGCCAGGATATCATTACTTCAGAAGAAGATGACCTGGGTTCGATCGGTTACTTCAATTCCTTCAGGTTCGGTGAATATCTTGACGTTTTCGGGACCGGATATACTGCCAAGTTTGGTGTCATCATACGCCCCATCAGCCTGATCCGGATCGGCGCTGCATTCCATATTCCTACATTCTATAAGATGAGAGAGGAGTTTTATACTGATTTAAGGGGAACATTCGATGCTGTTTCAGAAACCAGTGAACAATCACCGTTAAATACATTCGATTACTGGCTGAGAGCACCTTACAGGGCTATCGGAAGTGTGGGAATACAGATCCCGAAAATTGCCACCATCAATATTGATTATGAACTTGTTGATTATTCCACGATGAACATGAATAGTGGGTATAGTGAAGACTTTATTGATGTAAACCAGAATATACGGAATATATATAAATTAACATCAAACCTTCGTGCCGGTGCCGAGGTTGTTATAAAACCTTTCTATCTCAGAGCAGGCCTTGCCTTTTACGGAAGTCCTTATATGGATGATATCCCCGGAGTGAATACTTATACCATGCTCTATTCAGGAGGATTTGGTTTCAGGAGTGAGAAGTTCTTTTTTGATTTTGGTGCAGTTAATATTCATAACGAATATAAATATGATCTTTATGATGAAGATGCTTTCAGTGCAACGGTTGATGGGAGAAAATTAAATTTTATGACAACGCTTGGATTTAAGTTTTAATGTGTTGTGCGATTGACTTTACCAGGGGGTTAATTTTTAGAATTTATATATAGAGGCGCGGCTGTACAGGTTCATGATTATCAATATCATCGATTTAATCACACAACGCCTTGGGATTTAAGAAATAATTACATTTCAGAAGCACCGTGTAGTAATTCTAACCCGGTGCTTCTTTTTTTAGGGTAAGGAAATACTTCTTTTCAGAATTTCAACCGCATCAGGTCCCTCATTGAATATCAGATCAATAATACTCAGATTAGGTATAAAACCATGTTTGCTATTAAAAACCTGGGTATATTCCACCGGTAAAAAAGTCTGATCAGCCCGGTATGATCTTTTAGGATGAATAAGATCACGCATATCTTCAAAATGATCATTGACATTTGTTATGAACTTATCAGAAAATTCAATAGTGATATTCAGATCAAGCATTTTGAGCAATGTGTAGATGATTTCCATATTAAAATCGAACAGAAAGTCATATTTCTTTCTATAAAATCCGGTGATATCATCGATATAATATTCATAAAAAGGAGAGGAGCGGTAGGCTGATTCGATGCTTTTCCAGTGAAGTTTTTGCCATTGTTTCTGATAATCAATTCTTATATCCTTCGTCCTGATTTTATGTTCGTCACCTTTCAATACCGGAATGCTAAGTGATAATTTTCCATTTGCACCGAAGATAATACACCTGTTCCGGTAAGTTTGCCTGGTGTAGTTTTCGTATATTTCAATGCAGATGTTTGTGTACAGGAGGAACTTGGTGAAGTAATGGATGGGGCCAAGATAGGTTGTGGACAACAGGGCAGTCCGGTCAATCATAATCTGATATTATATACTTGTTTGTGTAGTTTAATTATGTTACAAATAAATAATTTACTCAGGTTGCCAGTTGCAAGTTACAAGTTAATTTATAATTTATTAATTATACTGGCCATGTAGCCTGCACCAAAACCATTATCGATATTCACAACTGCGACTCCTGCCGCACAACTGGTAAGCATACCCAGGAGTGCTGAAAGGCCCTGAAAGTTTGCTCCATAACCCACACTGGTCGGAACAGCGATAATAGGTTGTTCAACAAGACCTCCGACGATACTTGGCAGGGCACCTTCCATGCCGGCAATAACAATGATAACTTTTGCTTTCCTGATTTCTCCGAGGTTATCGACCAGCCGGTGGATCCCTGCCACACCTACATCAAAAAAACGTTTGACCCGGTTGCCGAAAATTTCTGCTGTTAATGCAGCTTCTTCTGCAACAGGTATGTCGGAGGTACCTGCAGTCAGAACAGCAATAAATGTTTTGGTGGCTTTTCTCTTTTCATAATCGACGGTGATGATCCTGGCAAGCTCATGATACCTGGCCTGCGGAATTGATTTTTGAACTGCTTCATACATCTCCCTGGTGGCCCTTGTACCCAGAATATTGACTTTTTTCGTTGACATATATTCCATGATACTTTGGACCTGTTCAACAGTCTTATCTTTACAGAAAATAATCTCCGGATAACCGGTACGCAACTCCCGGTGATTATCTATTTTAGTATGTCCGAGATCTTTGAAGGGAAGATCCCTCAACTGGTCGAG
>CAZRHW010000403.1:0-3700 GCA_964599785.1 uncultured Bacteroides sp.
ATTATTTCTTTTTTTAATTCATCGATTGTGTATTTTTTTCCAGGTTCTGATTCTTGATTATTCTATTTGTTGCCTGATTTCATCATTTAAACAGCTATAAATTCCAAGGTTTTGAATGCTTGCTATCTGGGCACCAAGAATTTCTTTTGATATGATCAGATGACGTAAATATGCCTTTGAATATTGTGTATCAACAAAGGTAAATCCGTCAGGATCAACATTTGTATAATCGTCTTTCCACTTTTCATTCTTAATGTTAATCACACCCTCTCTGGTAAAAAGCATACCATTCCTGCCATTTCTGGTTGGTATCACACAGTCGAACATATCAATTCCAAGTGAAATAGCTTCCAGGATATTTACCGGTGTTCCTACACCCATTAGATACCTGGGACTCGCCTCAGGAAGAATGGCTGTAACCAGGCTTACCATTTCGTACATTTTTTCTTCCGGTTCTCCGACAGACAATCCTCCAATCGCATTCCCTTCCATATCTGTATTTGCTATCACTTCAGCAGACTTTTTCCGGAGATCAGGGTAAACACTTCCCTGGACAATCGGGAAACATACCTGTTCAAATCCATACAGCGGTTCAGTGTTCACGAAATGATGAATCCCCCTTTCAAGCCATTTATGTGTAAGTTCCATCGACTTTTCCGCATCGGAATAATCGCATGGATAAGGCGTACACTCATCAAAAACCATCATTATATCAGCCCCGATTTTCCTTTGAATCTCGATAACTTTTTCAGGTGTAAAATGATGGCGTGATCCATCGATATGAGATTGAAACAAGGCACCCTCTTCCGTAAGCTTTCTCTGTTCTGCCAGTGAAAAAACCTGATAACCTCCGCTATCCGTCAAAATTGGCCTGTTCCAGTTGATAAAACGGTGAAGCCCTCCGGCATTCACAATGATTTCGATACCGGGCCTGAGATAAAGGTGATATGTATTACTGAGAATGATGGGTGCATGGATAACATCTGCCAGTTCATGCTGATGGATACCCTTAACTGAACCTGACGTTCCAACAGGCATAAAAACCGGAGTCAAGACCTCTCCATGTGGTAACTTCAGAATACCGGTCCGGGCATTTGTGTCCGGATCTTTCTTCAGAATCCTGAAATCCATGATAACGCTTTAGCCGACAAATATAAATAATTAATGTGGATAAAATCTGAAGACTATTCTTACTAATGCTTTGTCAGTATAGAAAACTTTAATAAAATTGCCAGACTTTCCGAACATAATAAATTGAATATACCATTTTCTGAAATAGAATTGATCATCCGGATAATAATCCTGATATATTTTACGGTATTTGTCATACAAATGGTGTTCTGGCTGGTTATTTATGCCAGGACAGTATTCTATCGACCTGTTGTTTCAAAAATCCGTAAAGTGCCTGTTTCTGTTATTATATGTGCAAGAAATGAAGAGCACAACCTGAAAAAGAATCTCCCATTTATATTGAATCAGCAATATCCTGATTTTGAAGTAGTTGTAATTAATGATTGTTCAAAAGATGGTACAGAAGATGTTCTCAAAGAATTCATGAAGGAATATCCGTTCCTAAAAACAACTACAATTAAAGAAGATAAAAAATTCAAACATGGGAAGAAGTTAGCTTTGACTATAGGAATAAAATCTGCCAGTCATGAATGGTTGCTCCTGACAGATGCGGATTGCCGTCCGGAAAGTGAATACTGGATCGACAGGATGCAACGGAATTTCACTACAGGCACATCCATTATACTGGGCTATGGAGGATTTTATACCCGGAGGAGTCTGCTAAACACCATTATACGTTTTGATACCCTTAATATTGCACTTCAATATTTCAGCTATGCCCTTGCAGGATTTCCATATATGGGTGTCGGCAGAAACCTTGCATACAGGAAATCATTGTTCTTCAATCATAAAGGATTCGCCCGGCACAGTCACCTGGTTTCCGGGGATGATGATCTTTTTATAAATGAGGCAGCAACAGGTAGAAACACAAGCATTGAACTGCGGCCTGAAAGCCATACACGGTCGGAAGCAAAATATTCATGGAAAGACTGGTATCTTCAAAAAAAACGACACCTCACCACTGGTCCACACTATAAAACCTTTACGAAATTCCTTCTTGGTATTGAGAACATGACACGCATACTATTTTATACCGGATTTATATTTTTATTAGCCAAAACCGTATGGTCAAGTGTAATCCTTGCCCTGTTTATGTTTCGATTGATTACGATGCTCTCTATTTTCAAAATTATAAGCCGTCGTTTGAATGAAAAACATTTATTATTACCTTCGCCGATATTGGATTTTCTATTGCCATTCCTGAATATATTTATCCTGTTTTTCAATTATGTAGAAGCCAGAAGAAGCCGATGGAAATAAATCCCAATCTTTCAGAAAAAGCTCAGCAGGACTACAGGCTTGTTTTACAGGCAAGGAAAGGCGACCAGAAGGCTTATGCGGAGCTGATGGGTCGTTACAGGGATTCTATCTACTTTATGTTGCTTAAAATGGTGAATAATGCGAGCGATTCCGAAGATCTTATGATCGAAGCTTTTGGCAAAGCCTTTAAAAACATTGATCAATATACTCCCAGTTTTGCTTTCAGTACCTGGTTATTCAAAATTGCAACCAATAATTGTATTGATTTTATCAGAAAAAAAAGAGCCAGTGTCATTTCAATAGATCAGTCAAATAATGACCATGATTCCCAGTCCATTACCATCCAATCGGATACACCGGATCCCGAAGAACATATGATTAATGAACAGAAGATCAGACTGCTCAGAGATGTCGTATCCAAACTTAAGCCCAGGTACAGAACCCTTGTTGAATTAAGATATTTCAAGGAATATTCCTATGAAGAAATATCTGAGGAACTGGATGTTCCGCTGGGTACCGTCAAAGCCCAGCTTTTCAGAGCCAGGGAATTGCTTTATAACATTCTTAAGCATACCGGCACAAAATACTGATATTTACTCATCCCTGAATTATTCAATGAATCTGATCAGGAAATATTTCCCTGAACTGACTCCTCAGCAGATTTCAAGATTTGAAAGCCTTGGAGAATTATATCTTTCCTGGAATAAGAAAATCAATGTGATTTCAAGGAAAGATGTTGTTCATTTATACGAACGGCATATACTTCATTCCCTGGCTATCGCAAAATCATTTTCATTCAGTCCGGGCTCTACAATTCTTGATGTAGGTACAGGAGGAGGATTCCCTGGTATCCCCCTCGCTATCTATTTCCCATCTTGTTCATTTACACTGATTGATTCAGTCGGTAAAAAAATAATGGTCGTACGTTCTATAAGCAATACATTGGAATTAAGGAATATCAGGACAATACAGGTACGTGCAGAATATTTTGATGAAAAATTCAATTTTGTTGTAGCCCGGGCTGTCACTGAATTGAATGAATTTATGAAATGGATTGTCAAAAATATCGCTGAAGAACCGGGACCTGACCTGCATAATGGTTTAATATACCTTAAGGGAGGTGATCTGGAAAAAGATCTCAGGACAGTTAAATCAGCACAAGTCAGAGAGATCTCCAGTTTCTTTGAAGAAGATTTTTTTAAAACAAAGAAAATTATTTATATACAGGTGTGACCATTCCAAAATCCATATACATATTTTTGACAGTACTAAAAAAACATTACTTTTGCTGTCTGTTGTACGATTGAAA